>NZ_CEYLVT010000017.1:0-62794 GCF_982860115.1 Moorena sp. | reverse complement strand
GCAATAGGCAATAGGCAATAGGCAATAGGCAATAGGCAATAGGCAATAGGCAAAATGGGAGTGGATTCTATCTTTTTTAGTTAATTTCAATAATATACAGTTTAAATGTAAAAAATTTTAGCTTAAAAGTAACAACTAAAAACTAACAAATAACAACTAATAAAAAAAATAACTATGAAACAAATCATGTTTGTTTGTAAAAGAAATTCCTGCCGCTCTCAAATGGCAGAGGGTTTTGCTAGAACCTTAGGAGAAGGGAAGATTTCTGTTACTAGTTCTGGACTAGAAGCAAGCCGAGTTCATCCTACGGCAATTCAAGTCATGGATGAAATTAATATAGATATTACTGACCAGACGTCTAATCCTTTAAAGGATTTCAAGGCTGAAGACTATGATGCTGTAATTTCCTTGTGCGGCTGTGGTGTTAATTTACCAGAAGCCTGGGTATTACGAGATGTGTTTGAAGATTGGCAGCTTGATGATCCTGATGGGCAACCACTAGAGACGTTTCGCCGTGTCCGAGATGAAATTAAAGAACGAGTAGCTAAGTTAGTGGAAACCTTGAGCTAATTAGTTGGTTTACAGTTGATTTCAAGGACTTATAAACAGCCTATTTATCTAGTGATTATTTGATACTTTACATTACTATTACCTTCCGGAGGATTTTGGATAAAATCAAATAAATGGTGAGCTAACTCTAATTTAGTGCAGCGATTAATCTGTTGATGCCGTCCTCTGTTATCAATCAAAATGGCTTGGTTGGTATCACTGCCAAAACCAGCATTTGGTTTGTCAACTGGGTTAGCTACAATGGCATCCAATCGCTTCTTGTTTAATTTTTGTAACGCAGGCTTGATAATATCTCCAGTCTGTGCAGCAAATCCAACTAAGTACTGATGGGGGTGTTTCAGTCGTCCCAATTCAGCTAGGATATCTGGCACTGGTTTTAAAGGTAGAGCAGCAGGAAGTCCATGCTTCGGTATCTTCATCTCCTGGTAGATTCCAGGGGTTACATCTGCTACCGCTGCTGCCATCACAATCAAATCAGCATTGGGAAAATTGGCTAGCATCGCCCGATGCATCTCAGTAGCACTCACTACTGGAATTGTCCGGATACCCATCGGTACTTCCCAAGTAGCTGGTCCATGAACTAGGGTGACAACTGCTCCCCGATTTCTGGCAGCTTGGGCTAGGGCTAGTCCCATCTTGCCTGTGGAGGGATTCCCAATAAAGCGTACTGGATCTATATATTCCCGAGTGCCACCAGTACTGATTAAGACTTGTTTACCGGTTAAGTCTCGTTTGCCACCAGTGTAGAGCAGGGATTGGATAGAGGCGATTATCTCCTCTGGTTCTGCCATCCGTCCTGCACCAATGCGATCGCATGCTAACCGTCCTGCCGTTGGACCAACACTATGATACCTGGGGTCACTTAACAGCTGTTGCCAATTTCGTTGCACTGACTGCTGCTTCCACATATCTGTATTCATAGCTGGTGCCAACAAAATAGGGCAACTAGACGCTAGAACCGTATTGGTTAGTAAGTTATCTGCTAAGCCATAAGCCAACTTACCTAGGGTATTAGCCGTCAGAGGAGCAATCACCAATACTTCTGCCCATTCCCCTAATTCAATATGCACCGGGCGTTCGTGCTTTGCTTGCCAGAATACGTTGTCTGTATAAGCTGGATGGCGAGAGAGGGTACTTAGAGTCAAAGGAGTGATAAATTTTTCAGCTCCCTGGGTTAGAATTACCCTTACTTCAGCCACCGCCTTAAATAGGGTAGAAACAACCTCACAAACTTTATAGGCAGCGATGCCCCCACATACACCAATTAAAACTTTTCTACCCTTATTCACGCCTCGTCGTAAGCTTCCATGTCCAGTAAATAGAGATAGGGTTGTGCTAACTCTGGACGCTGAAACGCCAGTGCCCGCAGTAGATGCCAATCTTTGAGTCCTTCAAATGCGCCAGAGTAATCATCCAGCTCTAGACGTGCAGCCAACTTGGCAACGTCCTCTGCACTGAGAGCTGAAAGGTCACGTTGGGAAATGGTCGTAGTTGCCATTGCTCACGCCTCTCTTGGTTAGCTTTTTTGTTAACAGTTGTACGTCTTCGACAACTTTACTTCTATTATCCCTATTTAGTGACACGACTGACTATAAATAATACCAGCTTTAGCGTGAAGTATTCATAAATTTTTTGTTAGTTTTTAGGGGTCATTTGTATGGAGGCTTACTATAGAAATACAAATTATCCACAAACTAACTATTATTAGGTATTTATAATTAGTCAGTTTTAAAGCCCTGGCTCTGATTGGGTGGCACAGATTTTTGGCAATAGCGATCGCTCTTCCCAAGTGCTCCCCAGTCTCCAGCAGTTGTATTTAGCTGGACTAGTGCTGATCGTTGCTTCATTAGAGATTTAGCATGCTACGTCTCTACTTTTTCGTCACTAAGGAAATTTAAAGGAGATTTATCTGACGGGTAACCGGGCTAGGATCCTCATGATTTGGTAATTATTCTGACTTGTGGTACAAAAAAAACGGTCTCAATTATCAACAAGACCGCTTAATCCAAAAAATGCTGACTCAATGTATAGTAAGTCCGGAATAGCAAAATTTTTATCGGGATACACTACTTGGAAAGCCCGATCACTTACCAAGTCTATAACTACTACATGGACTTAGGACATCATACTATTGCTTAAAAGGGAAAGGGGAACGAGTAACCTCATATCAGTCAAATATCTTAAATTATAACCCTAGGGCGTTTGTTAATTAGCAATTACCAATTACTAGTTACTAATTACTAATTAGTAATTAGTAATTTTTGGGAGAATTGCTAACAGAAAATCTCCCATCTCTTGCCAGAATAGACCCACTCTCAACCAGGTAAAAGTTTAAGGCTTAACGAGCTTTCTTTTCTGCCCTTGACCCTTGTTTGGCAGCAATTTCCTGGACCAAAATATCAAACGCTTTAGCATACTGAGCATCATCCAAGGTGCCAACTTTGTCACGATTTTTCTGCAAGTCCTTACGCTGTTCATCCGAAAGCTCAAACACAATATCTGGTTCAATTCCGGACTTATTAATATCGCGACCACTAGGGGTAAGATACTTAGCAATGGTTACTGCCAGACCTGAGCCATCTCCAAGCCCTCGGACGGATTGAACTAAGCCCTTACCAAAGGTCTGAGTTCCTACCAAAATGGCACGTTGATTGTCTTGTAAAGCACCCGAAAGAATTTCGCTAGCACTGGCTGAACCACCATCCACCAGTACGACTAATGGTTTATCAGTCAGAGAGCGATTAATTGCTTTCTGGTATTCGGATTTGCCGATTCGATTAACTGTTGACACAATCGTACCGGAATCAAACCACATCCGAGCAATTTCAATGCTGGCATAAAGTAGCCCCCCAGGGTTAGAGCGGAGATCTAAAACATAGCCACTAACCTTCTGTTCTTCTAACTTTCGGATTGCTTCCCCCATCTCCTTTGCGGCGTTAGCACTAAATTGAGAAAGGCGAATGTAGCCGATGCCATAACCATCTGAAGTTTCCCGATAGCTATACTTTACAGGGTGGATTTCAATCCTAGCTCGTGTAATCGGATAGTCAACTACCTTTTGGCCTCGCTGAATGGTCAAAGTCACGGAAGTCCCTGGCTTGCCTCGGATCAGTTGTACTGCATCGTTGACATCCATACCTTCGGTACTCTTGCCATCAATTTTGATAATGATATCCTTTGCCAGGATTCCCGCTTTAAAAGCTGGGGTATCCTCAATAGGGGAAATCACCATCAACTTTTTTGTTTCCTCATCCAGGGCAATCTGAATACCTACACCAGTTAATTCCCCAGAGGTATCAATCTGCATATTCTTGAACTCTTCGGGATCCATAAACCGGGTGTAAGGATCGTCCAAGGGTTCTAGCATTTCCCGGATTGCCTTGTAGGCTTGTTCCTTGCTACTGTAAGACCGATTCAGATAATCTTGGCGAACTTCTTCCCAATCAACCTGGTTGAAGGTAGCATCTACATACCTGCGGTTAATAATTTGCCAAACTTCATCAACTAGCTCCTTAGGACTCTCGCGAAAGAAAGCCTGACTTTGAGATAGATGAAGACCAGCTCCTGTAACTGCTACAGTTGTTAGGACTACTGCTGTCGCACCAAGAACCAGGCCACGTTTTGTAATTACCATAATCCTTTCGCTTAAGGTCGGGAAACTAATGCAAAGGAGCTAAGCTAAATCTAACGAACGGGGATGTCAGACAGCTCCTATGCAAATCAATCTGAGACTGACACCCCCTTGTTCAATTTTGGGTAGTCTAACCCTTTTAAGATACCCCTATGGCTATAGCCTTTTAGGGGTCATCTGTGTTGTTGATTAGGGTCATGAGGATCTTATTTATCCATACTAACCTCATTAGCTAATCACGCCATCATACCACCACACCACACCACCATAATCCCATCTAGCTAGGATTTCAAGAAATAAACTATCCTTACTAAGGATAAGGAAGCTGGGGGTATCAGTCCCATATTATTAATTTTCCTCCCACCCAACTTCCCCTCCGGAAAATTATTGTGGTCATTGGTTTTCATCGTTAGTTGTTCAATGATTACCCATTCACCATTTTCCAGTCTAACATGACCGCAAAAGACCTACTAATTATTCTATTTGATATGGCTGTTTGTGATCAGCTGACAAAGTTGGCGATCGCTTTCTCTGACTTCTGGGTTGTTTTGGAGATAATTTCTGAGCCAGTGGCAGCTTTTATCTAGTAGATCGTCTAAATTCAAATTCCAAATTGCCACTGTACCATCTTCACTAGCCACTGCCAAGGCTGTTCCATCATGGCTCCAGCTAAGATTTGTGACGCGATGCTCACCAGCTTTCAAGGTTTTGATCAAGGTGTCGTCGAAGCGCCATAGCTGAACCTGGTTGTCCCAGCTGCTGGTTGCCAAAATTGTGCCTTTGGGGCTAAAGCGGACTTTGGCCACACTATCAGTATGACCTTTGAGGGTTGATTGTAAAGTGCCATCTTTGCGCCAGAGTTTCACTGTGTTATCATAACTCGCTGTTGCCAAGAACTTGTTGTCGGGTGAGAAGCTGACATCCAAAACCCAATTGCGATGACTTGGTAGTGTTTTCAGAAGTTGCCCATCAGCACTCCACAGCTTTACAGTTTTATCATCACTGGCCGATGCCAATCGCTGACTATCCTGGCTAAACTTAACTGCATTAACCCGCTCACTATGACCAGTGAGGGTATGAAGCAATTTACCAGTGCGATCCCAAATTTTGACTGTCCTGTCCCGACTGGCAGACGCGAGTCGCTCCGAGTCAGGACTAAAACTAACATTCAATACCCAGTCCTGATGTCCCTTTATTGTTTTAATCAAAGTACCGCTACGATGCCAGAGTTTCACCGTACCATCTCGACTACCAGAGGCAATTAGCTCACCATCAGGACTGAAACTGATGCTGTAGACTCGATCTTGATGCCCTGTTAAGGTTTTGAGCAGGTTTCCGTTGCGATCCCAAAGCTTAACAGTTCTGTCATTACTAGCTGTGGCAATCTGTTGAGAGTCTGGAGAAAAGGTTACATCCTGTACATCATCCTGATGCCCTCTTAAAATCACGTGAGACTGATTAATACTACTCCAGAGCTTGATAGTTTTATCGTGGCTGGCTGAAGCCAGAATTAGTTGGTCAGTTTGAGGGTTGGATGGTTGTAGAGGGATATGGGACTTGCTGTGAGCTAGGTTGTATTGAGAACTAAAAGGTTTAGTAGGACGGAAACTGACAGCACTAACCCCATCGCTGTGTCCCTTAAACGTGTTTATTAAAGTGCCTTCAGGGTTCCATAGCCGCACTATATTATCATCACTGGCAGAGGCAATCAGCTGACCATCAGCACTGAAAGCAACACCATTAACCCATCGCTGATGCTTGGGAAAGGTTTTGATTAGCTTGCCATTGGCACTCCACAACTTTACCGTTTGATCATCGCTAGCGGAGGCAATTAACTGACCATCAGGACTAAATACGACACAGTTAACCTGAGCGCTATGTCCTCTAAGAGTATTTAGCAATTTTCCCGTTTGACTCCACAGCTTAATCGTGTTATCCGCACTAGCAGAAGCAATGATCTTGCCATCTCCATTAAAGCTTACCGACCGCACTACACCCCGGTGACCGGAAAAGGTTTTAATTAATTTGCCATCAACGGTCCATAATCGAATTTTCTTATCTTTGCCAGCTGCAGCAATGATCTGGCCATCTCGACTAAAACTGACACTGTATATATGACCGGCATGAGTGGTAATTGTTCTGACTAGCTCGCCAGTTTGACGCCATAGTCTGACTGTGCCATCCCAGCTACTAGAGGCAATTAACTGACTATCTGGACTAAAGGATACGGTGGTTACACTATCAGTATGACCTTCTAGGGTTTGGATCAACTTGCCATCAGGATGCCACAGTTTGACCGTTTTATCGCGGCTCGTGGAGGCAATAAACTTACCATCTGGGGAAAAACTGATGCTGGAAACAATATCACTATGTCCTTCGAGTCGATTGTGTTCAGAAACTGAATACACTGCCTGGGACAGAGCTGTGATTACTTGTAGACGGGTATCTGCCTCTACTGTTCGAGATGGTAGATATTGCTGCTCTTCCTGTTGTAGTTTTTTTGCCGCTCTTAACCCTTCGAGCAAAGCATCAAAGGTTTTATTGGACACGAAAAGAGCTTCTGAAGAGGCACTCAGGGCACTAAGCATAGCATTGATTCGTTGAGCTTCGGCTCGCCATCTCAAGCCACCATTGGTCACTGCTAAAAGTGCCATCACTGTGCTAATGGCCATGGCACGCAGTCGTTGTTTACGAACCCGCAACAGTTGACTCTCACTTTGTTTTAGCCGTACTCTAATATTAGATTGGGTACGTTGCTTATATTTTTGACGAATCGGTAGAACTAGATAATCATGAATCAGCTGATATCGGTTTTGTGGTGTTTCTGGGACTCGGAAGACTAAACCGGAACCGACCAAAATTTCCAAAATCAAGGGGATTTGAGTTAGTGTGGAGTTGTCCCAATTGGACAGTACTAACTCAGCTTGAGTTTTCAACGGACGGGTACCTCGTTGATCGGTTAAGGAGAATAAAACTTCCCAGACGGCATCTTCATTCTCTGGCCCACAATCATAAATAATTTGGGAAAGCGATCGCTCGACTAGAACTGTCTTGGGGTCATTTCCCAATGCTCGGTATCCTTCAAGGGTAGTAATTTTTTCCGCTTGTAGCTGAGCACCCACGACTTGTAACTCAATTAAGCGCACCACTCCCGTATTGGTGACTAAATCCTTTACCAGTGCCTCGATTAGAGCAGGTTCTAACTTAAACTGAGATACTGCTGTTAAGCAGTGAATAACGTTTTTGGCATTCTCTGGGGACAGATCCCCTAAGTGATAACGCAGCTTCTGATCTAGGATATTGTTGTTAATGACACTGAGATCCTTAAAGCGCTCAAACTCTAACAAGTAATGTAGATAATCTTCTCGCATAGACAAGATTATTTTTACAAAGGGGAGATTCAGAGCCTGGGCTAAAAAATCATAAAACTGATGCCGTTGCTCTAAGTCGGTGGCAAGGAAAAAAAATTCTTCAAACTGGTCAAAAATCAGGACGGTTAATAAGTTGTGCTGGGAACACCGATACAACTTATCCAGAATTGCTTTAAGGGTTAAATATTGTTCACCGTAGGGGTTGGAGTCGGGTAAGTTGTTAGCCGTAGGCGTTCTTTTCCGGTAGGTTGTTAGCCGTAGGTTTTCCCTTCCGGTAGGTTGAACGGTTAAAGGTGAAACGTTGGCATCTTTAAACTTGAAGACTACTGTACTTGCTAATTCAAGGTCTAGACGTTTTTCCAGCTCACCGAGCCAATTCCTGTAAACGGTTTGCACCACCGTCAAGGTTTGTCTAGCACCAATAATTCTGGAGCTAAGTGCAGGAACTAAACCAGCATTAATCAGGGAACTCTTGCCAACCCCAGAAGTCCCATGAATCACGGTTAGTTTGTGGTCATTGCGGCTAATCCGTTCGAGCAGGCCGTTGACATCGGTTTGACGTCCAGAGGCTGAAATTTCTAGGGCTGATGGACAAAAACCTTTCTTGGTAATCGTTGCGTCAGTTTCTCGACTTGCCCCGACACTCTGTAAGGGAGCCATACCAGCAAAGGTAGAAAACCTAAACTGTTGTTCTATCAAGCGTTTTTGTTGCTTAAGTTCAAACCCTCGTTGGTATGCTTTTTGCTCAAAGTAGAGCGTACGCAATTCCTCCAACAGCTCCATGAACAGCTGAGGCTGTTGCTGTAGAGGGTTGGGCTCCATAGTTTTGAGGTTTATGGCTTGTTCAAGATAATTAATCGCAGATTTTGGCTTGCCCAGCTGGCGCACAGATCTAGCAGCTAGCAGCAGATAGGAACCTCGGTGGCAAAACTTTTGAGCGTTGAGAGTCGGCTGAGATGTCTCCAGAGTGCGCACAGCTGTGAGGGCTAAGTCTATAGCATGGTTCCAATTCGATTGCTCATAGGCAACTGTTGCCAAAAAGCCATAGGCTCGAGAGAGCTGAACTGGATTATCTTGAGTGTGATTTGCCAGAAACGCTAGCGCTAAAGCTTCTAATTTTGTCCAATGTTCCAGGTGTTGTAGGACTTCTCCCAATTTTATGGTCAACTGAGCCACCAAGTCCAAGCGTGCTGTTTTAGTAAACAGGTCAATGGCAGTACAAAAGTTTTTCTGGGCTTGCTCCCACTGATGGCAACCGATGGAGTCTTGTAACTGGGCTTGACGGCAATAGCACAAGCCAATGTGATGGAACACTAAACCAAGCCGTTCTAAACCTGAAGGGGTGAGGGGGGGATGAGAGAAGGGGGGGATTGATTGGTTAGTTTGCCCAAGACGTTGCTCGAAACATTGAGCTGTGTCCCTTTTGCCTTCTTTTGTCTTCCTAGAAGCTCTACCTAGGATAGTTTTACATGCTTTTACCGGTTTAACCTGTTTATAGTGTTCATCTGAATCGGGAGCCTCACTGCCGAAGCAGCCGCCCCATTCTTCTATTTCCTGCTGCCAAAAATTTAGACTCTGCTGATAATGCTCCAAGGCCAGATTAATCTGGTCATTTTCAAAGGCATCTCGCCCGAGAATAAAATGCTTGCTAGCTAGTAGCACAGAATCTACGCTGATGTCATGAGATTGCAAATCCTGTAATGCCCACTCAAATTCTTGGCGTTGGCGGCAATCGGGAGCCAACGAAAGCACCTTGTTGGGCAAAAACTCTCCCAAGTCTCTAGCCAAAATATTGGCAAAGATTTCATCTGCCGTTTTATAACATAAAGCGAGTAATTGGTCAATAGTAAGTTCAAACCGAATCGAGGTAGTAGCCCAATTTTTAAGATATGGAGCAAGCCTGATCAACTTTTGAAGTCCCTTGTCAGTTACCCATACCACTAAGGGACAGGTTAAGCATTTGGGCAATTCATCTCGCACCTGGTTAGCTGAAAGTAGTACCTGGTTGATGCCATCAACTAACTCTAGACCCGATACCATTAGGGCAGATGTTGTCCCATACTGTTGGGTAGTAAAGATATTACTAAATAGAGTTTGACTAGACTTGTTACAAACTAGCTCACCTATGGTGAGCTCTGTAATTTCTCGGACGTACTGCCATATTTGCTTCCTAAATAACTCGTAGTTGCATCGCACCAAAATCAGTGCAAATTCTCCTTGGGAGAACATTATTGCCCGGGATAGGGTTAATAGAGAACGAGCACTGTATGGGGCTAGTGTTTCTGGGGGATTTTGCTGCTTCATGTCACTAACCTTTTGACCCCTACTGGTAGAAATTCCCTATTACTAGGGTGATTTTCCCTCTAGATAGTAATCTTACTATCAGAACTTATCGGTAAGTATGGGTTTTTACTTATAAAAAACCACAAGCATAATCAGGCCTTACTCCAGAAAAACGTCTATCATAAGTACCTTGATAAATAGTTCAGTAATTACTACTACTTAGTTTATAAATATATTTAATTGAAATACTGAATAGCAATGATAAATTCACTTATTGAGCCTCAAGTCCATAGCGTCGATATCAGTGATTTCCCGGAATTTTTATGATTCTATAGTGGGGTGGAAGTATAGGGTTTATAAATGAGATGTAAAGCTGTATGGTCTTTTTTTATTGTGCAATACAACTCCAAAGCTCTTTCTGCTCTTGACTTTTGCCTCTTGTATGCCAGCCAATTTCTGCAATACATGTGTTTACAACCCAGATACAAACCCCCTTCTAACTTCCTAGACGAAAATAGGTAAAACAGTTAAACTATCAAAACTTCCGCAAAACTGGGCACCAAACTCTAGGTGTAGGCGCGCGCCTGAGTCCCTGCTAAAGTTACTGCCAAAGTCCTGACTAGATCGGTTTTTAACTCAATTAGGGACAAAATTTAGTCTGGCTTAATTTTCTAGAACACCCTAGACCCTGCTCCCTGCCGCCTAGACCGTACACCCCCTTCTTTGGCAAAATCCCTTGGAAGCCAAGGGATTTTAACCTTGTCACAGAGCTAGAGACCGAAACTTTTCTGTTTCTGCTAACGCTGGGTTGATCCCAAACCAGCGCCCTTGTTCATCTTGGTATTCATACACAAACATACTGCGCAACAAGGTTTGATATTCTTGTTCCCCCTTGACGGACTGCTGTTGCACGACTTGAGATAGCAACTTCCACTCTTCCTCTTCAACAGCCAGAGTCAAATCATCTCGGTATCCCTTAATCACACGCTCTAAACAACTCCTGGAAAAGGGCGGGTCTTCCTGTTGCAAACAGTTATAGAGCAACCCTAACAAGTTACGGACATGACCCCCACTAATGCGACACATCCGGTCGAGGGTTTCTGGGCTATCAAATACTAGTGGAATCAAGTTTAGCCGCTGTTGAGGATCAACCATTGGAAAAGCTCGGGCTAGCAATAGCTGTCGCAGCAGTGCCATACCTTCTGGATAGTCACGACCATCCCGTAACTGTATGGGCACCATGGGCAAAATTTTGGGAGCCACACCACCACCGACTCGATTTTTGAGAGTTTCGTACTCGTTGGAGAACATTAAGGACAAGGGTAGAGTGTAAACCACATGGCAGTTCAAACGCCTTAACTGAGTACCACGGTCGATAAACAGATACTCTGGCTGGGAGCGACCTGAAGCCATGGAGCGATTATCAACTCGGTCAAGATTATCAATAATCACCACCAAACCCTTTTTGCCAAGCAACTTCAGCTGCTGAATCGCTGATTGTAAAATTTCTTCGTTGATGGCATTCAAAATGCTTTGGGTGCGGGGTTCTAGGTGCTGTCGTAGCAGTTGGCGTTGCTGAGGACTGTCTTTACTTCTGGCTGTAATCTTGGCAATGCCTACCGAAAATTCCGCTTCTGTTGAAAACTCGATAGGAGTTTGCAAAAAGTCTTTGATTTCATTAAATAATTTACTAAAGTAACTCGGTTTGAGCTGTATGCTGATCGCTTCTAGGCTTTCACAGACTGACCTAGCGATGCTGAGTAAAATGTCACTAACATCAACATCTACCATGTCTAGGTCTTGAGAGGACTCAAAATAAACAACATGAAATTGCTGCTTTTCCAACTCGGCTTTAAGTCTTAACAACTCAGTAGACTTACCACAGCCAATGTGACCAGTAAACAATTGACAGGTAGGTTCATCTGGTGACAGACGGGTAATCGTTCGTCCTAAAGCTTCGATAATCTTTCCTCCCCTGACAGCGGAAAAATCGATATAGTATGGATGGTCTTCCGGATTACCCATATCTAAGGTTTTAGCTGGGTTACACGCTTTGAAAAATCTTGGTAGATGCAGTTCCATAAATGAACCTCCCACTCCCTGTGGTGATGGTTATGGTTTACAGAAGGCGGTTATAAAGCCCACTCCTTTAACAGGGTGAGATAGAAAGCGTCGCCAGTAAATAGTCTTTTGTAAAAGACTAATCACTAATCACTGGCCCATCCCACGACTAAGGTACGTGGGATGAGTTAACTATAGAGGACTGCTGCCGGCAGCAATGCCAATTCCTATCAGGCTGATGGAACCTGTTAAGTATAAAACGTGGGAACCTAGTAGTGGTTAAATTAAAAAAAGTATTTGGTGCTCAGTCAGGAATTGCAAAGTTCAAACCTTGTCGTTACCCAGATTTTTGGGTAGATTGGCGTGAAGCGATCGCAAATTGCGCAAACGCCCACGCGCCAATTGTCAAGCTTACTTCAAGTCATAAATGTACTCTGTCGATTGATCGGTAGTAGATGACCAACATCGCATCAGTCTCTCAATCACAATTGTCTAATCGACGCAAACAAATGCGACGGACACGCCGGATTAAGTTTTATCAAAGGATTTGGCGTACACTTTTGGTGGGCGGTATGGCTGGAAGTTTACTCTGGGCAATAACTTTACCAGATTGGATGATTCGTCACCCAGAACAAATCGAGATTCAAGGGAATTATTGGCTTTCTGCTGAAGCGATTCGCTCCCTGCTGCCTTTATCCTATCCCCAGTCTTTACTGCAAGTACAACCCCAAGTCCTTGCCGAGTTTCTGGAGTCTGAAGCTCCTATTGCTTCGGCTAATGTTAGCCGTCAACTCATACCACCAGGATTGACAATACAAATTAGAGAGCGTCAACCAGTGGCTATTGCTGAGCAGAGTAAACCCGAAACCAGAAAAAACAAAAACTCTACCCCAACGTTGGGTTTAGTCGATGAACAAGGGATCTGGAGCCCCAAGAGCAGTTACGAACCACTCTCGGCCAACCTGAAGTTACCGAAGTTGAAAGTGATTGGTAAAAATTCCGTTTATCGTCCTTACTGGTTCGATTTTTATCAAGCTGTGAGTCATTCGGCTGTCAAAGTTTTCGAGATCGATTGGCGAAATCCAGGCAACTTAATTCTGAAAACCGAGTTAGGAAATGTACATTTAGGTCCTTACAGTGAAAGCTTCCCCACGCAACTGAGAGTTCTAGACCAGATGCGAGAATTGCCGAAGCGCACACAAAAAAGCCAAATAGCTTACATTGACCTGCAAAACCCAGACTTACCATCGATTCAAATGATCACAGACCATGACAGTGTGGAATCCAGAGTTAAATAAGGATAAGCGTTGAAGGTCAGACAGGTGTAAATCCCTACTCTGACAGTTAAACCGAGGTGATATTTCCAGCAACCTATGTTTTGTTTGAGGTCAGTTATCGGGTATAGAGCCAGCCTTTGCCAGGGTCTTTGGTTTTTCAATCAACTTACTCTATAGTTAACTCAGACTGCTACATATAACTTATAAAGATAAAGATAAACACTTACCCTCACCTCTTGCAATGACGCTTAATAGTAAACTAGGGCTTGCTGCTCAAAGTTCTAAAATCATCGCAGAAGCAGATCTTTCATTAGGATCTGACAATACACATCCTTTTAGTAACTCTGTATTACAATTCGGTCAAACTTATGATTCTAATCGCATACCCAGGGAAGAAACTAGGAGTGACAATATCGTGCCAGGTAGCGTTGCAAAAATCAAGGTCATTGGTGTTGGCGGGGGTGGTGGTAACGCAGTTAACCGCATGATTGCCAGTGATGTCAGTGGAGTAGAGTTCTGGTCAATTAACACAGATGCTCAAGCACTAGCCCAATCAGCAGCACCCCAGCGCTTACAAATGGGGCAGAAGTTGACCCGAGGGTTGGGAGCAGGAGGTAACCCAGCCATTGGTCAAAAAGCCGCTGAAGAATCCCGGGAGGAAATTGCTCAGGCTCTAGAAGACACTGACCTGGTTTTCATTACTGCTGGAATGGGGGGTGGCACTGGCACAGGAGCTGCCCCGATTGTAGCAGAAGTTGCTAAAGAGATGGGTGCTTTAACCGTGGGAGTGGTCACTCGTCCATTTACCTTTGAAGGACGCCGTCGTACTTCCCAAGCCGAGGAAGGAATTGCCGCTCTGGGGAGTCGAGTCGATACCCTAATTGTTATTCCCAATAATAAACTCTTGTCAGTGATTTCAGAACAGACTCCTGTTCAAGAAGCATTTAAAGTAGCTGATGATATCCTGCGTCAGGGGGTGCAAGGGATCTCTGATATTATTACTATTCCTGGCTTGGTAAATGTGGATTTTGCCGATGTACGAGCGGTGATGGCAGATGCTGGTTCGGCTCTGATGGGCATCGGGATGGGTTCTGGAAAATCCCGAGCTAGAGAGGCAGCAGTAGCCGCCATTTCTTCTCCTCTGCTGGAGTCTTCTATTGAAGGGGCTAGAGGGGTAGTTTTAAATATTACTGGTGGCAGTGATCTGACCCTCCATGAAGTGAATTCAGCAGCAGAAACGGTTTATGAAGTGGTTGACCCCAATGCCAATATCATCTTTGGAGCAGTAATTGATGATAAGCTCCAGGGTGAAATTAGAATTACTGTGATTGCTACGGGATTTACCGGAGAAGCCCAGTCTGCACCTAAATCCGTGGAAACTCCCCTGAATCGGCGACCAATTGCTCCTACACCGATGCCCCCTACTCCCAAGGTTGAGCCTAAGAGTAGACCAGGATTAGATATTCCAGAATTCCTGCAACGGCGTCGTTTTCCCAGAGGACCAAAGGAGTAGAAAAAAACTGGCACAAATCCAGATGGCATTGAAGTAAAGCTTTCGCAACCTATAGCCAAGGCAAGACTGTTGTCGCTTCCCTTGGTAATTGCTGGTTTTACTACTAAGCGTGAAAAATTTCCTAGACATTGCTCCATTGTCTGAACCCATGGGAAACTTTTTTCGGTTATCACTATCAATAGGGTGAATCAACCAGACTATGCAGCGGGAGTTTTTGTTGACTATCTCCCTAGCTTTGAGCCAACAAGGGCTGCCCACAGATTAAAATTTCAACTATTCTTGCCTTGAATGAAGTTTAGCTATACTTATGACTTCTAATCACCGAACCAACCCCCCTATGCCCAAATCCAGTAGCGATCGTTACCCTAGTTCAACATCGGCAAACAAATCGAATACATACTGTCCGTCAGTACCAATTTCTGTATACCGGGAACTAGCAGCTGAGTTGCAAGCAACACAGGCGATGTTGGACTCTCTCCATTCTCAAAACCAGCATTTAGTTAAACAACACCAGCAGCTGCGACAGGAAGTTAAAAAAGTTATTAATTCAGCTCTGCATCTACAGCAGGTGATCAATTCCTTAGAACCAGTGAGTCCAGCTGAAGTCAATCGAGCTCAGCCAGTAAAGCCGCCGGAACCCCGTCAAGCTCCACCAATTCCATCCCAGCGCACCGCTACAACTATCCCAGGGGGTGAATTTTCCCCACCTCAGAGGAAACCTCAAACCCCTTCATCTTCCTATAGAGAAACTTTAGTGATTGAACAACAAGACAATCGCTCCCTGCGAAGTTCCCAATCAGAAGCAGTCTCATATGTCAATGGCTGGGTGTTGGTTATAGCCATCTTGGGAATTGTCTTGAGCGCATTTGGTGCTGGCTTTTTAGTGGTGAAACCGATACTAGATAGTAATCGTTGAACCATTGTGCTGCTTGATTAATCGATTAATGGCGGGTTCTTCGAGATTCATCCGCCTAATCTAAGCTTTTACTAAACCTCGGCTGTATTTACCGCTATTTTCGCTTCCGCATTGCACCATTAACTAGAAAATTACCATCATTACTGCCAAGGTAAATCAGTTTTTAGCAGTTAATGGCCAAGTGTATAAAGCTTGCCAAGGTCAATTGTGCCGATAAAATTGGCTGATATCCGAATTTGTTTACTCAGATCAACTCCACAGTCATTAGTCAGTGGTGAAGGGCAACAAAACACCTGCTCAACCTGAGTTCGAGATTAGCGATCGCTCCATGAACGAGTAACGGATAGAAGATTTGGGCAACTAGGGTAGATTAAGGCTTTCAGCGTCAGGTTGAACTCAGGTTAACATTCATTCTTATGTCTAACTCATAACAATGAATTTTAGCAGAGTGAGTATTTAATGGGAAGTAGAACTGGTCCTACACAGCAAGGCATGGTCTAGATTGGTTGTGAGTGCTCTCTTCACCTGAGTTCGAGATCAGGGTACACTCCAGAAAAAATCACGGTGCGCGCCTCCAAGGGCGTGAGCAATCCCTCGCGCCCTTGGGTCGCACTGCAATGTACTAAAACAACATTGATATCGGTAGCCATAGTTTCTTAGGAAGATCTTCACGAACAGACTTACATCTGTTAGGGATTCAGCAAGGGAACAGGGGAGCCAGGGTGGTCTTGGGGGAAACCCTCACTCGCCCTTTGCATCAAGAATGGATTTAAGAAACACGAACCGGCAGCAAATCCATCAACGATAGGGGTTTGACAAAGTGTTTCTGCTAGAGATGGGTTTGAATTGATCGGGACACAACAACAAGGTAAAACTCATATCAATGACCAAAATGGCAAGCAGTTCTCAGAAAGAGGATTTACAATGAACTATCAGGTTTCTATGAGTATGAGCGTGCAACTGTGATTCCCTATGACTTTCTAAAAGCGATCGCAAATGAACACGGTGTATCTAAAGCCGAGCTGGAGGTTGTGGCTTTGGCGATGGAGGGTCAATCGACAAACGCGATCGCAAAAACCCTTGACATTAGTGAACATGCAGTGCGCAAAAGACTCAGCGAGGTCTACAAAAAGTTTCCGATATCGGGGACAGGGCCTGTAAAGCTAACCAAACTGCAACAGCTGCTGGTCAATCGCTATCAGACTCATCTAGAAACCCAGGATATCTCCTCTAACTGCAGAAGCTATACCCCTATCTCTACTGTCCAATCCTCAAATCCCAAGCAGATGGATTGGGGTGAGGCACCAGATGTTTCTGTTTTCTATGGTCGCACTGAAGAACTACGCCAGTTAGAAACATGGATTGTTAAGGATCGTTGCCGATTGGTGGCACTACAGGGTATGGCAGGGATTGGTAAAACCACCTTGTCAGTGAAGCTGGCTAAACAAATTCAGGATCAGTTCAAGTATGTCGTATGGCGTTCCTTACGTCAGGCACCCCGGTTAGAAGATATCCTAGCAGCACTGTTCCAATCTTTATCTAGGCCCCTAGAAACTGTAGGATATGAAACAGCAGGAGGGTTAAACCCACTCCCTAGTTCTAAAACTGCCAAGGAGCTTATCTCCCAACTAATTGAGTACTGCCGTCAACACCGTTGTTTGATAGTCCTCAACGGTGCCGAATCTATTCTACAGATTGGTACACTTGCCGGCATCTACCGAGAAGGGTATGAAGGCTATGGTGAATTCATCAGACGCTGGGGAGAAGAACCCCATGAAAGCTGTTTGTTGATTACCAGTCAGGAGAAACTCAGCGAAATTTCGTTACAAGAAGGAGAGACTTCACCTGTGCGTTCCTTAAAACTTGAAGGTTTAGGGGAAGCCGCTCAGTATATTTTGCAGGAAAAAGGATTGTCTGGGCAGAAAAACTGGAACTATTTAATTAAGGGGTATCGTGGCAATCCCTTGATGTTAAAACTTGTTGCCATAACCATAAAAGAAGTTTTTGATGGCAGTGTGACCGATTTTTTGGCAACTACCCTATTTACCCATGACGTTAGTGACTTTATCGAAGAAATCTTAGATCGGTTATCAGATTTGGAACATAAAATTATATATACCATGGCTAGTCACAAAGAACCTGTAATCCTAACTCAATTACAGGATGAATTACTGGAGATATCGCCTCAGGAATTACTCAGGGCTCTAGCCTCCTTGAGACAGCGATCCCTAGTGGAAAAATCTGAAGGCGGGTTCACCTTGCCTCCTGCAGTCATGGAAGTTACTAACCAATTAATTGCTGAGCGAGAATAGTCAGAAGATACCGGTTTACTAATTTTTTTTAACTATTAATAGTTAAATTTTATAACTTGGTGATATCGATTCCAGTTAATCAATTCGTATTGTCGTCAATTATAAATTGTTAATGGTCTACGGTCAATTAACAATTGACAATTAATAACAATTAACAATTCAGAAACAACCAAGAATGATAAGTATGAAATTGAACATGATATGACTCAAAAGGGTTTCTAGGCTTTAAATACAATAGCTGGATCAATACGAGTCACCTTTTGGATAGCGAACAAACCCGAAGTTACACACATTACCACAGTTATGCCAAAAACACCTGTTGCAGATACTGGCGTGATCAAAAGGATAATTCCTTTTGATTTAACCCACACACTCAACCCCCAGCAAAGCAGCATACCAGGCACATAACCAAGAACAGCCATCCACAATGCTTGTTCGACAATAACACTATAAATAAACCGATCCGGTGCGCCCATCGCTTTTAGGGTACCAAACTCTTTGATATGGTCAGAAACTGAGGCGTAGAGAATCTGAGTGACAACTACCATGCCAACAATCACTCCCACAGCAGCACCTAGACCCAATACAAAACCAAGACCTGTTCGCACCTGCCAGTAATTTCGGGTCCTGCGTGCCATTTCAACCTTTGTATAAGCACTAGTCCCGGGTAAAGCAGCTTCTAAATTCTGTTTGAGTTGCTCAAGATCCTGCCCTAGTTTAGCCTTTACCATGATATAGGTAATGGGGTCTGTCAAGGTCAAAGGTGTAGGTTCAGGAATCTCCGACTCATCAGACTTATTCAAAGACTTTGACTTTTCGTAAATAGTGGTACACTGCAAATTATCTGAAGATTCTACAGTGCAGTTAAGCTTAGAGGTATAGCTTGTGTTGATATAGGTATTGGCATTTTCTAAGGAAGCAAATAAGAATGGGCTAGCGACAAGGGATTGACTCTCTGTGGTTAGGCCGACCAATCGAGCAGGCAAGAAGTTAACCGTAGCAGTATCACCGATATCTGTCACATTGAGCGTCGGTAATCTGCTTTGATCCACCATAACCGTGTAAGGCTCCTTAAGGGTCTTCAGTCTACCCCGAGTGATTTTTCCGGGTTGGAACAGTGTTCCCCCTAGGTCAAATCCAATCAACTTAACAGGACTGGTATCTCCCTTAAGAGGACGCCATCGACCTGACCCCATCAGTAGTGCTTCTGCTCGCTCTACACCTTTGACTCGTTGAGCCTGATCCAGCTGATTCTTTAAAAGTGGCTCGGTTAGCTCAAACTGAACCATTCGCTCAGAACTTACCCATATATCTGCCTCCGACCCCTCGATCAGAAGAACTGTAGAGCGAGTGAACCCGTTGAGCAGACCAGTTTGGATTGTGACTAGGCTAACGGCAAACATAATTCCTGCTTGAGCGACCAGAAAGCGAGGGATGTCTGCCCAGAGGTTTTTGCGAGCAATAGAGACCATAGAAGATGATGCCGAGAGAACTTTTAAGTAATATCACGTCCGAGAGCTTAGAAATTGTAAGGTGTGGGTTTTTGGTAATTGTTATTTCTTCCAACCTTGGTACGAAGAAGGCCTGATCCCAAGCGTCAGCCACGAAAACTAGTCTATGGGCTGACTCTATGGGCTGACTCTTTTGATTGAAAAAGCGCGTCCTTCACTGAATAGGGCAAGGGTTTTATAGTCGTAGCGCATCCTTGGTGAATGCTTACAGTCAACCTCATAAAGGCAGTGTAGCTCATAGACTTTTAATTAACTAACACTAACGAGCCAGTAAATTTTTGTAAATCCCTGCCAAGATGGCAACATGGCTCAGTGGTAAAAGTGATACATTTCAGTAGTTTTCTGGCATAGAAGGTCATAAATAATCAAAAACTTTCGTCAATGCGTAAATACCCCATAGTCTCTGTCGTGTAATTTGTGTAAACTCACGGATACCTCAACCTTATAAAATTCTGTAGCATTGAGCTAGCAGTTACCTGATCAATCATATTTTACTTGTGCATCTCGGTGAAAGTCTTTAACTGTTCCCGGTGTTTTTTCTTGCCTATGGTTAAGAGAGCCTCTTCCCAATTGGCAAATCCCATCCGGTAATAGGCAACACTAGGACAATGAGTTTTGCTGACAACGGCAATCAGGTAAACCAAAGGCAATGATGGCGATAGAACAAAATTATCCTCTAATTCCAATCAAAGAGTTTACTTCCGTCAAACAAGCTGGGTTGTTTGAAATTTTGAAGCAGCCTCGGTTTAGCGGTCAACTCATTCTAAGTGATCCTAGTAAACAAGAATGGATATTTCACATTTATATGGGTCGCCTGATGTACGCTACCGGAGGAACTCATCCAGTCAGACGGTGGCGTAGAAACCTACTCATTCACTGTCCTCAGACATCTGCTCAGCTTTCATCACTGCAAGACGATCTAGCTAATACCAATTGGGAAGATGTCAATGTCTGTTGGGACTATCATTTGCTATGCCTATGGGTAGATCTGCACAAGGTTACCCGTGATCAAGCTATCAAAATGATTCAGTCTGTCATGGTAGAAATACTTTTTGATGTTACCCAAGGGATGCAGATCACCTATCAAATCAAACCAGATTCATCATCATCATCATTCTTTAAACCACTGGTCTTGATTGACGCAGAGCAAGTCATCCATGAAGCTGATCAACTTTGGGAAGCTTGGCAAAGTGCTCGTGTAGCAGACCGCTGCCCTAATCGGGCACCAATAATCAGGCAGCCCGAGCAACTGAGAGTTAAAACATCCCCTCAGGCTTATCAAACTATGACCAAGCTGTTGAATGGACAATATACCCTACGAGACTTGGCCATACTAATGAAACGGGATGCTAGGGCAGTTACTCTCTCCATTCTGCCTCACCTGCAATCAGGATTAGTCGAACTGATAGATATTCCGGATTTACCTGCTCCAGTTTCGCTACCTCCGAACGAAACATCGGTAAAAACTGTTCCTGAGCAGAAACCTTTGATTGCATGTGTGGATGATAGTCCCCTGATCTGCCAAAGCATGGAAAAAATTCTTACCTCAGAAGGCTATCGCTTTGTGGCTATTAATGATGCACTTAGGGCGATCGCTACTTTGTTAGCTACTAAGCCAGAGTTGATATTTTTAGATCTGGTCATGCCAAATGCTAATGGTTATGAAATTTGTGGTCAATTGCGTAGGCTCTCCTTTTTCCGCAATACTCCGATCGTAATTTTGACCGGTAACGACGGCATCATCGACCGTGTGAGAGCTAAGATGGTTGGCTCCTCAGATTTTATGAGTAAACCCATCAATCCTGAAGAGGTATTGAAAGTTATCATTAAACATCTTAAACAAGTTAATTAGAATTGACTAGATAGCCGAAACTTGAGTATTTACAAAAAAATACCTTTAAACACTTGCTTATCTGCTTATAATTTTATAGTTATTTAAAAAATCGGAGAAAAATGGTTACCGCATTAATTGTTGAAGATTCATTAACAGATCTAGAAATCTTCAGAGGTTATCTCAAGCAAAATGGGTTTAATGTATTAACTGCAAATAATGGATCAGAAGCCCTAGAAAAAATTAGCAGTAATCAGCTGGATTTGATTGTCCTTGATGTTGTGCTTCCAGATCGCAGTGGTTTTGAAATTTGTCGAACCCTTAAAAATGAAGCTAAGACAAGCCAAATTCCTGTGATAATATGCTCCACCAAAGATACTGAAATGGATAAATTTTGGGCGTTGAAGCAGGGAGCAGATGCTTACCTGTATAAGCCTGTTGATCACGCAGAACTCCTAAAAATCATTAAACAACTGGTCAAGGGCTAAATCTGAGATATAAAAAAAGAGAGATCATCATGGTGTCCAAGTTTATCCCAGCTTCAGCTTTCCCATTATCAGCGAGAGAAACTGCTGCCAATGAAATTAGACAGCAGTTTCTGCGGTTTCATCTAGTACCTGATACTACAGCTTTAATGCCAATTAATCAGCTGACTGAAGTGCTGACTATTGGTGTTGGTCAAATTATTCCAATTGCCCATATGCCACCTTGGGTGATGGGTGTTTACAACTGGCGGGGTGAAGTTCTTTGGATGATCGATCTCGGACACATTGTGGGATTAACTCCTTGGCATCAGCAACCGGTAAACACATCACACTACACCTCCTTAGTGTTGCATATCCAGTCTCATGATCCTAAGTCCATAAAATACAACCAAATGCTAGGGTTGGTGGTCAACCGGGTAGAGGACATTGAATGGTGCAATCCGGATTTGATTCAACCTCTGCCATCATCAAGTATGAATCCTGAATTGGCAAAGTTTTTACAGGGATATTGGCTGAAACATGGTGGTGAACTGCTAGTAGTTTTTGATGGCCAACTAATTTTTGATACCAAGTTTTAATTCTACTCTTCAGGGACGGTAACCTGAACCTATTATTCGATAATCAATCATCACAACCATTAGAGATGATGATTAGTTAATTACTTATAACGTTACTAAAAAAAACTGGAATAAAAACTAAGTGTTTAATTATGAAAAAAGAACCGAATAATTTGAGTTTAAATGGTGAAAATGCCAATAATAGTGAAATGGTAAAATCAAAAAAATCGCTGGTAAATACACTCTTACCTGAGTCAACTCTTTCTAACGTTAACTTGCGGGTTGTTCAAGAGTTAACAGAAGCTGAACCCGAGGTTAAACATTGGGCAGACCAAGATATTAATGCAGGAGATCAGCTCCTGGAAGTGGTCAAAACTCAAAAAAAAAATCAGAGGAATAAAAATACTCTCAGCCGCCAGTTGTTGACAACGATTATGCCAACGGTATTGATTCCTCTGACTCTGGCTAGCCTAGTAAGTTACAGAATTGTTCACGACCATGAGAAAGACCGAAATAAATTACAGCAGCAGGAACAAGCTCTAATTGCTGGTGAAGCAGCTAGCCAACTGATTAAGGATACCTTTACCGTACCCACCTTATTAGCTAGTAATCCCTTAGTCATCAAGGCAGCTCATGCTAGTAGAAAAACCGCAGAACAGCAAGAACTTCAGAAACTGGCTATTCAGGAGATTGAATTACGTTTTCAAAAAACAAAGCTCCTCCAACCCAATCCACAACTCAATCGTTACTTAAAGAGAATCGTCCAGGATGTAGGTCTAGGGGAATTATTTGTCACTGACCGCTATGGGTACAACATTGCTTATAGTAATCTCACCTCTGACTTTGTGCAAAGGGATGAAGACTGGTGGCAACAAGCGAAGCGTCGAGGGCGTTGGGTCAGTGAACTGGACTTTGATGATTCAGCTAATATCTTTGGTTTTGATCTAGCTCAGGCCATCAAGGATCCTCAATCAGGAGAATTTCTTGGGGTGATTAAAGCTGTGCTACCCATGAATCAATTAGAGCAACTGTTCCCTTATCTAGAACATATCGGATTGATGGGTTCCCAACAAGTGCAGCTGGTAGACAGTAGCCAAGGCATGGTAATTAGTACCCTCACCCCTGAAGGTAGTCTGGATGAGGAGGATATCATTGGGGGTGAAGCGATTTGGGAAATTGCTAAGTTTTTAGTCAAGGCACCGACCCAGCTAACTATTAATACTAAGCAAGACTTCAATCAGTTCAAAGCTAAGTATTCACTAAAGGAAGCAAAACTTTCGACCTATACAAATAAAACGGGAAACCAGGTAAAAATTGTTTACTTCCTCTATAAAAATAAGTTCTATACCATTGTCACTAACCCACACACGGATTGGGTATCCGTTGCTTCCGTGGACAAATCAGAACAGCAAAACGCTGGTAATGAGTTAATTGTAGTGTTTCTGTTGATAGCCCTAGCCTTGGGAGCAGTGACTCTGATCGTTGTTCTGCTTTTATCCCGCCGCCTATCTGCTCCTCTAAGTCAATTGTCTGATACAGCCAAGGAGGTGGCTGGGGGTAATTTAGATGCGATTGCTCAACCAAGTGGTACCGCAGAAACCCAAACCTTAGCTCACACCTTTAATAACCTAGTAGCCCGGATTAAAGTTCTGGTACAAGACCAAAGCCTTGAGGCTAAGCGTGCTAAGGAACTCAAAGATATTACGATTCAGCTAACTCAAGCCCTGAGCCTCCAAGAGATCCTGGATATGGTAGTCCAAGGAAGCCGACAAGGGCTGGATACAGATCGAGTGGTTGTCTATCGCTTTGATCCCAATTGGAAAGGTACTGTCATTGCTGAATCCGTGGCTGCGGGTTGGCCCCAGGCTCTCGGTGCGGAAATTGCTGACCCTTGCTTTGCAAAGAATTACGTTGATAAGTACATCCAAGGTCGAGTTAAGGCAACACCGAATATTTATGAAGCTGGTCTGACCCGGTGTTACCTGAAACAGTTAGAACCCTTTGCAGTCAAAGCCAATTTAGTTACCCCGATTGTGGTTGAAGGGGAACTCTTAGGCTTATTAATTGCTCACCAATGCAGTGAACCTCGAACCTGGCAAGCTTCGGAAATCGATTTCTTAACCCAAGTAGCTAACCAAGTAGGAATAACCCTTGACCGCATCAACCTCTTGGAACGGCAAAGAATTGCTGAAGCCGAGCAACGGACTGCTAAAGAGCAGCTCCAAAAACGAGCACTGGAATTGCTGATGGAAGTAGACCCAGTTAGTAAAGGAGACCTCTCGATCCGTGCCCGTGTGACTGCCGATGAATTGGGAACTGTTGCTGATTCCTACAACGCTACGATTGAAAGCTTGCGGAAACTTGTGGTGCAAGTCCAACAGGCAACAAAGGAAGTTAGCACCACCACTACTCAAGATGAAGCAGCGATTCGAGAACTATCCACAGAAGCCTTGCGACAGTCGGAGGAAATTACGGCAGCTTTACAACGAATTCAAGATATGACCACTTCAACTCAAGCTGTGGCTGCTAGAGCCTCTGAAGCTGAAGCTGCAGTTAAACAAGCGGCTCAGACAGTCGAAGCTGGGGATACTGCTATGAACCTCACTGTGGAAGGCTTTATGGCGATTCGGGAAACTGTAGGCAGCACTGCCAAGAAGGTCAAACGCCTTGGGGAATCCTCCCAAAAGATTTCTAAAGTAGTTAACCTGATTAGTAACTTTGCAGCTCAAACTAACTTGCTAGCGTTAAATGCTTCTATTGAGGCAGCTCGTGCTGGGGAAGAAGGTCGAGGCTTTGCGGTGGTTGCTGATGAAGTGCGAGCCTTAGCCCATCAATCAGCAGAAGCAACGGCAGAAATTGAAAAAATTGTGGCACAAATCCAGATGGAAACTAATGAGGTGGTAGCTGCCATGGAAGCTGGTACTGAACAAGTGGTAGGAGGAACAAAACTCGTGGATGACACCAGGCAGAGTTTGAATCAAATCACTGCAGTAATGGTCAAGATTAATGAGTTGGTCGAAGCGATCGCTAGCGTAACTGTTGAGCAAACTCAAACAAGCGTTTCAGTGACTCAGACGATGACTAATGTGGCAGCGATCGCTAATCATACCTCTATAGAAGCGTTGCAGGTATCCCACTCGTTTAAACAACTGCTTACAGTTGCCGAGCAACTGCAAGATAGTGTAGGCAAGTTCAAGGTGAGTTAGTGTTGTTAGTTAATTGTTAATGTTTAATTGTTAATGTTTAATTGTTAATTGCAATTTTAAAAGTAACTGTGTTCTCAACAATATTGACAGGGAATTCTGTGATTGTAACTCCTGAAATTTATCAGTCACCCCGAGTTAGGCAATGGTGGCAATAATGTCCAAACTATGGACGTTATCACCACGATAAACTACCTATTTTAATTAATTGGCCGTATTCCATGACTCAAATCCCTCCTCAGAATAACTCCCTTAAAAATAACAATGGTCACCAAATTGATAATTATGATATTAAATTTTCTGATAATTTATCAGATAAATTATCAGAAAATGGTCATAATGGCAGCTACCAACCTTTGGAGCTGTCAAAATCTACACTGAAAACTAAACTGGGTAAATCACTGCTACCACTATCTCAGTTAATCCAGTCAAAGCTTGCAGCACGCCAAAGACTTCCATCTTTATTTTTGAAATGGTTTTATAACCTGCCCATACAAGGGAAGCAGGTCTTAGCCTTGTTCACTTCAGAATTTATCTCCGTGGTTGGCTTAGCAGGTGTGGGGGCTTTTTTGATTGTTACAGGAGGTCGTGCTCAGTTAATCAACCAAGCCAAATCCGAATTGGCGGTTATGGATATTATCTATAATATCAAAATTAATCAGATGGGGTTTGGTTTTCGGGGACAATCTGACAATAGCGCAATTATTCAAGCGGTTGAAACCTATGCTCAAGGCAAACCCTTAAGCCCCAGATTGATCAAACAAGTGAAAGATATTCTCCAGCAAGAAATCCAGACTCGTCGGATTGAATATGCCACGTTGGTGGGAAAGGATCGGCGAATTATTGTCAATGCTAATGCTGATCGAACTGGGGAGTTTTTCGATCCCAATGACTTAGTGAGTCAGGTCCTGGAAAATCCTCAGCAAATTAAAACCAGTGAACTGGTCAGCTCGTCTGAGGTTGCTCAAGAGTCTCCCTTCCTACCTGCTGGGATTCTCCAGCAAAACAATCTGTTGATTCGCTACACCGTGACACCGGTTAGAGCCACTGACACAGGAGCAGTTTTAGGAGTACTCGTTTCTGGGGATATTGTCAATGGCAAGCTGCCTATCGTCGAGGATACCCTAAAGTCTTTTGGGGGAGGTTATAGTGCGGTATATCTACGTCAAGCCGATGGTCAATTCGTCTTGGTAACTGCCTTAGATCAGGGTGAAAGTACCAATTTAGCAGAAGCTCAACCGAAAGTCTCCTTGCCCAATACCGCTTTTCTGAATCAAGCGGTAACAGCTCAGGGTAATCCGATTACCAAACGCATCAATATAGGGAGTCAAACCTATACAATGGCTGCCAGGACGCTAAATAATTTTAGTGGTAAGCCAGTTGCACTTTTGCTCCGGGGAACCTCAGAAGCTCAACTCAACTTCCTGCTTACCGACAACCTACTGTTACAGTTGGTAGTAGTGATCTTGGCTGTGACTGCTGATATATTACTAGCTATGGTGCTAGGACGAGGCATTGCTAAACCGATCCAACACCTACAAAACTTAACCGAGCAATTTGCTCAAGGGTCACGTGAAGTCCGAAGCAATCTGATCACTAACGATGAGATCGGTAAGCTCGCGAGGACGTTTAATGAAATGGCTGACAGTGTTACCAGTCAGGAAAAGGTGGTAAGTCAAGAGGCAAATCGGACAGAGGTCATTATTAACCTTGCTGCTACCCCCATCGACAAATCTCTCGACCTCAAAGCTGTCTTCCAAGAGGCGGTGGAAAAAGCCCTCAATCAATTAAATGCCGACCGGGTAGTTATCTACCGCCTGAATCCTGATGGTAGTGGCTACATTGAATTGGAGGCAGTTCAACCCGGTTGGCCCAAAGCAGTTGAAAATATGGTTGAGGATAGGATTGAGAATAAAATTGAAGATGCTTGTATTCCAAAGCAGCTGATTGATGACTACAAACATGGACGTGTCATTGCCAACAATAATGTCTTTGAAGCAGGTTTCCATCGTGACCACCAGAAGTTGATGGAACGATTGCAAATCAAAGCAAATTTAGTGACACCAATTGTCCACGGAGAAACACTATACGGTTTACTTATTGCTCATCATTGTACGGCTCCATACCAGTGGCAAGAGTCTGAAATCATTTTCCTGACGCAGTTATCTGTTCAGGTGGGCAATGTTATGGAGCGAGCCACATCCTTAGAACAAATGGAGGCAGCCCGCCAAGAAGCCGAAAATCTTGCTCAGGAACAGCGCCAGCTCAAAGAGGATCTGCAAAAGCGTGCTCTAGAACTGTTGATGGAAGTAGAGCCAGTTAGTAAAGGAGACCTCACAATTCGAGCCCACGTGACTGCCGATGAATTGGGAACTATTGCCGATTCCTACAATGCTACCATCGAAAGCTTGCGAAAACTTGTACTGCAAGTCCAACAGGCAACCAAGCAAGTCACTACCACCACTACTCAAGATGAAGCAGCGATCCGAGAGCTATCCACAGAAGCTTTACGACAGGCGGAGGAAATTGCTAATGCTTTACAAAAAATTCATGACATGACAGTCTCAACTCGCTCTGTGGCTGTCAGTGCCTCTGAAGCCGAAGCCGCAGTCAAACAAGCAGCTCAAACGGTAGAAGCCGGAGATGCTGCTATGAACCGTACTGTAGAAGGTTTTATGGCGATTCGGGAAACTGTAGGTAGTACGGCTAAGAAGGTCAAACGTCTTGGGGAATCGTCCCAAAAGATTTCTAAGGTAGTCAACCTGATTAGTGGCTTTGCTGAGCAAACCAATATGTTAGCCCTCAATGCCGCTATTGAGGCGGCTCGTGCTGGGGAAGCCGGTCGAGGCTTTGCGGTAGTTGCTGATGAAGTACGAGCCTTGGCCCATCAATCGGCAGAGGCAACGGCGGAAATTGAAAAGCTGGTAGCAGACATTCAGGCGGAAACCAATGAGGTGGCAGCTGCTATGGAAGAGGGAACTGAGCAAGTGGTAGTTGGGACTCAACTGGTGGATGACACCAGGCAGAGTTTGAATCAAATTACTGCCGTAACGGTCAAGATCAATGAGTTGGTCAAAGCAATTGCCATCACAGCTGTTGAACAAACCCAAGCGAGCGAATCAGTTACTGAAACTATGACTGACGTAGCAGCGATCGCGAATAGAACCTCCACAGAAGTCAGCCAAGTATCTAACTCGTTCAAACAACTGCTAACAGTGGCTGAGCAACTCCAAGATAGTGTGGGCAAGTTCAAGGTGAGTTAGTGTCATTGTAGTTATTAGTATGTTGTTAATGACCAATGACCAATGACCAATGACCAATTTTCTCTTGACCAATGACCAATGAAGAACCATGGCAACTCACTCTGAGATCCAAGACCAAGCCTATCAGTTTTTTATCGAAGAGGCACCAGAGCTGTTGCAACTGATCGAGACAGGCTTACTGAATCTCCAGCAAGAACGAACCACGGCTAAGATCCACGATTTAATGCGAGCCGCTCACTCCATCAAGGGAGGTGCTGCCAGTGTTGGGCTAGAGGCAATTAAAACCTTGGCTCATCGTCTCGAAGATATCTTCAAGGCTTTCTACAGCGACGAGGTACAACTTGATACTGAGTTAGAAAGCTTGCTGCTCAAAGCTTATGACTGCCTCCGGAACCCCCTCATCCAGCAAATTGAGCAAGGCTATTTTGACCCAGAGCAAGCCCTAGCCACTGCTCAATCCACTTATGCCCAGATTGAAGAACGACTTGGTGATGCCCTGACACAGGTTCATAACTACATTCCTAGTTCCGGTGATTTGGGTATTGATATTGTATCCTCCATTTTTGATGTGGATGTGGCTCAGGGACTAGAACGTCTTGCTGCGGTTTTAGCCAATCCCCAAAATTATGAGGTCGTGGGGGAATTAAAGGCACAAGCAGACGTATTTGCTGGCTTTGCCGAGTTACTTAACTTGTCCGGATTTGGAGCGATTGCCCAAACGGCTGTAGCGGCAGTAGAGCAACATCCCCACCAAGTCTTGAAAATTATTGAACTCGCCCTAGCTGATTTTACCACAGGACGAGCTGCTGTACTAGCAGGCGATCGCACTCAAGGGGGAAATCCCTCGACTGCTCTAGTGGCTTTAACAGAAGCCCCTGCTACTCAGGCTAATGACATCACAAATAGTCTAAATACCACCTCTGAATTTGAAGATATCTTTAGTGACTTTAACCTAGGCGAAGCAAGCAATGCCTTTGAAGACTTTACCTTATCCGAGCAAACCGCTACCCAACCATCCCAACTGAATCCACTAGTCGAAGAGAGTTTCGAGACCTCACCCACTGTTGCCCATCAGGAAACTGACCTAGATCAAGCAACTGTTGAGCCACCATCTTGGAAGGTTACCGACTCAGTTGATGTTACTGATATTTTTAACAACTTTAACCAAGATCAACAGACCTTACTCTTTGAAGACGTTGCTCTAGCCCAGGAAACTGAAACTACTGCCCAGCAACCCCAAGTGAACTTGCCAGCTGAGCAAGTTACTCTGACCCCACCCATTCTTGCTGAGCTCACAACTAGTGACTTGGGGCAAGTCAGTCAAGACCTACCATCTGATCAATCTACGCCTTCAGAAGATCAAGTTAACCCAGTCCAAGAAGCAGAAGCATCTTTCCCAGAGGAAACCATTTCCTCGACCCCAGAAACTGTCCGACGCTCGGAGCAAGACCAGCAAGACCTGAGTAACTCTAAGGCTGACCCTACCCCAGAATCTAAACCAGTAGCGAATTCGCCAAATCCATCAAGCACTGCTTCTGCTCCCCTGAAGAACTCATCCCTAGAGGTACCAAAAACCCTGGAAGCCGCAGTGGAAAAGATTGAAAAAATCTTTGAAAGCCTGCCACCGCTCCAGGATATGCCTGCTTCAGATGTTCCATCATCACCAACCCTACCAGCAGCCGCATTCTTAGCCAATGAATTAGCTATCAACCCACCCACTCAATCGGCTAAATCCCAGCAGCATCAACCTACTCGATCTAATCAAGCTACTCCTAAGCCGTCAAACCATCCCAGCCAAAGTCCAACCTCTATCTCCCCTGAGAGTTCAGTCCGGGTTAACTTAAAGCGACTAGAACGGATGAACAATCAGGTAGGGGAACTGGTGATCAACCGCAATAGTATTGGGCTGCAAAATGAACAATTACAAGCAGCAGTGCGGGAACTCACCCAAAGATTTAACCTTTGTCAATCCATTGTTAGTCAATTACAAGAATTATCTGATCAGAGTCTAGCTAGTGCCTCAAGTGCTGGATCAATGGTGTCAAATTCTAGCTTTGCCTCCCTTAGTCAGAATGAGTTGAACCAGCAAGGGACGAATTCTCTCGGTGAGAGAAATTCACCCCAGCAATCGGTAACGTGGTCAGGCCAAAAGAGCCTAGATAGTGAGTTAGACCCATTGAACAAACCCCTGTTTGATTCCTTGGAAATGGATAGCTATAGCAACGTCCATTCTTTGATCCAAGGACTACAGGAAGAAATGATGCTGCTTAAAGAAGCCGTGGGAGATATAACCCTATTTGCCCAGCAGTCTGATCAGACCTTGGAACAACAGCGGCAAATGCTTTCTCAGCTACGAGACGAGCTGATGTGGGCGCGAATGTTGCCTCTGGGTCAAGTACTCAACCGCTTTCCTCGGGCTTTACGGGATCTTTCTACCCAACACCACAAGCCAGCCAAACTCAAGCTTAGTGGTACAGGGGTTTTGGTGGATAGAGCAGTGCTCGAAAAACTTTATGACCCCTTACTACATTTACTCCGGAATGCTTTTGATCATGGCATTGAATCCCCTCAAATTCGGCGCAAACGAGGTAAATCAGAGCAAGGACAAATTGAAATTCGGGCCTATCATAAAGGCAATCAAACCATCATTCAAGTCAAGGATGACGGTGAAGGTCTCAATATTGAACGCATTCGTAACCAAGTATTGGCCAAGGGATTGTTGTCAGCCAAACAAATTGCTAAAGCTCCCCCATCCCGTCTGTTAAAGATGATTTTTGAGCCAGGATTTTCCACCGCAGCTAAAGTCAGTGAACTGTCTGGTAGGGGAGTAGGTTTAGATGTAGTACGCTCTCAAATTCGAGCTCTCAAAGGTAAAATCTCTGTCACCTCATCCCCAGGTAAGGGTACAACCTTTACCCTACGGCTGCCGTTAACTCTAACGATTGCTAAATTACTAATTGCTACAGTCGGTCCAATTGTTATCGCTTTACCGTCAGACAGTATTGAAGAAATTGTGGTTCCTAAGGGGGATCAGATGCAAAAATCTGGGACAAAACGGTTTTTGCTCTGGCGCGGACAAATGGTTCCCACTTATACCATGTCTGATCTTTTGGAATATAACTGTCCAGTCAGGGAAAGCACTCCTAGCAAAGCTTTAGTTTATGTTCCGACCCCTGAAGATTGGGCGTTACCTATGGTAGTAATGCGTCGAGACCAGCAGGCTTTTGCGTTAGAAATCGATCGCGTGATCACAGAGCAAGAGCTAGTGATTAAACCCTTTGGCAAAGTGCTTGCGGCTCCCAGTTATACCTATGGTTGTACCATCTTGGGGGATGGTAGTTTAATTCCGGTGATAGATGGTAACGCCCTGTTAGAGCAATGTTTAGCTCAAAGCCATGAAGAGACTAAACCGAGAAGCTTGTCTCATATACTCGAAGCTACCACTAAGAAAAAGTCATCGGTTAACCGGAATCAAACTCCTGCTAAAACTGCTCCAGTTCCCACAATTTTAATTGTGGATGATTCGACAGGTTTACGACGAACCTTGGCTATGAGCTTGCAAAAAGCAGGTTACCGAGTGTTACAGGCTCGGGATGGACACGAAGCCTTGGAACAATTACGGCAAAGTTCCAAAGTGCAGATGATAATTTGTGATATTGAAATGCCGAATATGAACGGTTTTGAGTTTCTTGGTCAACGTCGCCAAGACCCTCGGTTATCAAAAATTCCTATAGCAATGCTTACTTCCCGTAGCAGTGAAAAACATCAGCGTTTGGCAATGCATTTGGGTGCTAACGCTTACTTTACTAAACCTTATATTGAACAAGATTTTATTGGAAAAATAAAAAACATTATTGAACAAAGTAAATCTGAAGTTTAAGTATTAATTTATAAGCTAATGCGCTACAGATGGTGCTACTTGATGTGCTATCAGCCATTCCTAATCAGCGTTTAGCTCAAAGCAATAAGCAATTAGCTTCTTTCTTGAGGGGTCTCCAGTACTAATCAGTTACTTGCACCCAGAGCCTTGAATTATAGTGCATCATTATACTTTTAATCCTAACTTTACAAACTTAGTATAGTGAGTTAATATATTTAATTAACCTTGCTGAAAAATCCTGATTATAAGACTTGTAATTTTTAATCATTTATACTTTTTTTACACGATGAATCGACATTATGAAAAAAAACTTAATTGACTCCAAGCTTAGTTATACTAATCCCTTAAAAAATCATAATACTAAATCATTATTTAAATTAGTTGTATTTAGAATACACAGCATCAATTTCGCCTTTCCGATTGAGTGTGTCAACAAAGTAATTAATTACACAACTGTTTATAGCAGTGGACTTAATGATATAGGCATTGCCCATATCGATGATCAGGAAATTCCTATTATCGACTTGCATCGCCGGTTATTTAAATCTAGCCAAATCACCACTTCTAACCCAGCACGTTTCCTGCTGATTGCTCAAAATAAAATGGGTGAAGGATTTGGGATCCCTGTACTCAAAACACCGAATTTGATAGAGGTTTCTGTGACTGCTATTCGTACCCTACCAGAGTCTTTTCGTCAAGCTGATACCCTAGGAATTGCTAGTCATGTTGCGGTGATTCCCCAAGAAAATACATCTTTGACAGTCTTTTTGCTAGATGTTAATCAATTGCTGCCTTGGGTTTCTCAAAGCGCAAAAAGGGGTTAAGCATTGAGCAATCAGCAATCAGCTATCTTTGCCCCTAGCTTTATGGGATGGGAATAGTCCCAGTGGTTGAGATTTCTGTTATACTTTAGAATATAAAATAGCTATCTGCCAGAATTAAGGGTTAGGGGGGAAGTCCCGCGCTCTATCGGTGCTTGGTAAGCGTTGTATGGGAGAGCCTTTTTCTCGGAATTGTGCTAAGAAGTTGGTAGCATCAAAAACGCGCTTTGACGATAACCAAGTCAAAAAGCTTCGTTGGCAAAAAAACAACCAAGCAGAATCATCGGTCTTAGAAACTAGGACTGCTGGTGAGGGCACGAATATAAGACCTGGGTTTGGGCAACTAAATTTAGGCGGTTGGTTGTGAGTTCCGAATAGATTGCTGTAGCGTAAGCTCAGCCTATGGTAGTTCACAGGTGTAGCTTCCACCCACGCTTTTATCTACGATGCTTAGCAATATAAGGGTGAAGTAGAAGCAGTCGGAACAAGTATCCGACAAAACCCATCTAGAGATAAGATGTAGCATAGTAAGTGTTATCTCTGGCAGTAGGACTTATGGCGAGTCCCTCTGATGTGAAACAAAACGTTTCTATTGGGTTTAGCTCGCCGGTTCACCGATCAACCTGCCAAAATCCCCTAGCTTTAGCGATGGGGAGTCGTCAATTTCCAGCAGTACGACCTAAGAGTCTAGTCAACTGGTGCTGCTAAAGTTTAATATATGGTGTTTCCCAAAAAACTGATTAAGGGCGGCTCTAAAGTATCTAAAGTTATAGATTTACCTAAGTATGGTATACGCTCCATTCTTGCTAAAGGGGTGCAGATGGACTTCCAGTCAGGACAAAACCGTGTTCAAGTCCTCAAAGGAATTGACTGGGAAGTCAAACGTGGTGATATCCAACTTTTAATGGGACCGTCTGGCTCTGGCAAGACTACCCTTTTGTCAATCTTGGCGGGATTACTGACCCCGACATTGGGAAAAGTCTATTTACTGGGTCAAGAAATTACCGGTATGTCTAGAACTAAGCTGGCAGAGTTTCGACGGGAACACATTGGCTTTATTTTCCAACACTTCAACCTATTTCCGGCACTGACAGCAGCAGAAAATGTGGAAGTTGTGCTAAACATTAAGGGAATTCATGGGGTCAATGCTCGACAGCAGGCAAAAACCTTATTAGAGCAGGTTGGTTTAGAGGGGAAAGGACATCTTAGACCGAGTGACTTGTCAGGGGGACAGAAGCAACGGGTAGCGATCGCGCGGGCTTTAGCTAAAGAGCCACCCCTAATTATGGCAGATGAGCCAACGGCAGCCTTGGACTCTCACAGTGGTCATACAGTGATTGAGTTGCTGCGTCGTCTGGCTAAGGAAAAAGGCTGCACAGTGCTGATGGTAACCCACGATCCTCGTATTATCGATGTAGCTGACCAAGTGTCTTATATGGAAGATGGAATGTTGAAGGTTGATGGTTGATGGTTGAACGCGCACCCGTGGCCTATTGGCCAAGGTTGAAGGTTTAAGGTTTAAGGTTTAAGGTTGAAAGTTGAACGCGCACCCGTGGCCTATTGGCCAAGGATGAGGGGTGAGGGGTGATCGGTAATGGGCCAGTGTTAACCGTTCACCGTAAGTATCTTAGTTTTATTTGTACCTACGTAATTATGATGTGAATGGGCAATTTGCCAACACAACAAGTTACTGTTCACTCTAGGCATCATAATCATGTTCATGGTAGATTTCTGGCTAGGTATAGGAGTTTTGGGACTGGGTTCTATTCTGTGGGTAGAACTGGTGCGAGACTTCTATCACGTCCTGTCCCATCACTGGACACCTCTATATCGCTTGCATGTGTGGCATCATCGGGTCTTCCGTCAGGATTTAACTGCTGTCAGTGATACCATTTATCGACAGGCGCACTGGCGTAATGATTTACCAGAAGCCTTGGTCATGCTAATGTTAGGCTTGGTGCTATGGTGGTTGGCTTTTACCTGGACACCAAATCTGCATTGGGCAGCTTTGGCGGGTTCTGTGTACACTATGGTATTTGTATTGGGTGCGATCGCTCGTGGCTATGGCATCAAGGGAGCCGATAAGTTGACTGATATGACCCACCTTCCGGGTCCATTCCTGTATCCTCCTTCCCCTTGGATGGTGAATCGCAGCTACCATTGGCGACATCACTTTGATAACCAAAAGGCTTACTATGGCGGCACATTCACTTTAGTAGACAAACTGATGGGGACAGCACTATCGCTCCAAGGAAAAACTATTGCAGTGACGGGAGCATCGGGAACTCTGGGAAAATCACTGTTGTACCATCTCCAGCAACGGGGAGCAAAAGTGATTGCTCTGACCTCCCAAGAACAAACTGTTACGTTAAATGTCAATGGTGAAAGCTTGCCAGTAAAAACTTTGACTTGGCAAGTGAGTAAAGAGTCTGAACTAGCTCCACATTTGGAAAATGTGGATATTCTAATTCTCAATCACGGCATCAATGTTCATCAAGAACGGACAGCCGATGCGATCGCAAAATCCTACGAGGTCAACACATTATCAAGTTGGCGGTTGCTAGAGATGTTTTTATCCACGGTTCGGACGAACCAAGATATTGCTCGCAAGGAAGTTTGGGTTAATACTTCGGAAGCGGAAGTTAATCCAGCCTTTAGTCCTTTGTATGAACTGAGCAAACGTACCCTAGGAGACCTAGTTACCCTGCGTCGTCTAGATGCTCCTTGTGTGGTACGTAAAGTAATCCTCGGACCATTTAAAAGTAATCTCAATCCATTTGGGGTCATGTCAGGGGATTGGGTAGCCCAGCAAATCCTTAATCTAGCCACTCGTGATGTGCGTAACATCATTGTGACGATTAATCCCATAACCTATTTAGCGTTTCCAGTCAAGGAATTTTTTGTCAGCCTATACTATAGGCTGTTTAGTCGTTAGTCCTTAGGAACTTGCCTTAATTATTAGTTAGTAATTAGTGCTACTAATTACTAAGGGTGGCGTAGCCAAAGGTGACGTTGAATTTACGGCACCAAATGACTACAGAGCTAAAGTCTTCTGGATTAACATCAGCAGGGATACGGTACCGTTGAGTGCCACTGACCTGCTGAAGACGACCAAGACTTTCATAATTTTCCTTACTGTAGGATTTGGGGACAGTTTGGCGGTGCAACAGCACCATTAAATCGGGTCCATTGTCGGTCTTAAAGGTTTCGTCAAACTTCAGGTAACGTTGTCCATTGTCTGTGACTAAACTTACCATGCCTTGAGTAGAGTGGGCTGCTGTTACAAAATTTCCTGATCTACTTGTTGCCTGTGCCAGTGTTGCAGTTGGTTTAGCAGCTGGAGCACTGGACACATCAATCTTCGTTGTCGTAGAGGTAGAGGTGGATGGTTTTGCCTGAACAGTACTCTGATTCCCAGGTACTCCTGCTACACAACCTACGCTTAAAAAGGCAGTAGCACCAAAGATGGCTAAATAGTGAAGTTTCATCAGATTATCTATCTCGTGGAAACATTACTCTATTTGCTATTATGTCTAGTCTTCGGTGGCATTAGCCTGAGTTTTTGTTAAAAAATTTAGTGAATACTTCTCAACTCTAGCTCAGAAAAAATTTTATTCATTAAAATATATCGAAATCGGCAAGTTAAGTGAATTTTAATATTTGCCTCAGGTTAGATTAATCTCTTATCAATATCATCTAGATTATTCCCATACTATTTTAGGTGTTTGCTTGAGTTTAAACTAACAAGTTATGATACAGCAATGGGTGTAATGGTGTTGCCCAATTCAAGGGGCAAATAATTCTATAACCTTTATACTACCAAGCTTGAGAATACTAGCACGCTTTTTAATTTGCTATTACCTATTCCCTGCCCACAGCGCTATACCTGTTTTTAGACATGACAGTTCCCAAAGTGAGCTACTCAAACTCTAGGTGTTCTTCTAACAAACCAGTTTTTAGGTTACGAGCCGCAACGGTCGTGATCCTGATTCTAGTTACTAGTTTCAGTGCGATCGCTTTAGGTTGGTTGACTGGTCAGGGGCAGATTATACAGCTATTTGATCAGCTGCATGTCTGGCAAAGAAACCCACCGATGTGGCTGGAAGCACCAATGGTGACTCAGCACTACTACTTATTGCTACCAACAGTTATGTTAATGGTAGTTGTCTTGGGGGTAACGAAACTCTCTCCCCGTCCTCGAACTTGGTCTAGAAATCTAGTGGTGGGGATTTTGCTAGCACTATTGGTAAGATATCTGCTCTGGCGAATCTTCTCTACCCTCAATTTAGTGGATCCCCTTAATGGTGTCTTTAGCCTAGGATTATTTTTACTGGAAATGTTGTTGCTAACCAGCAGTATTATCCAGCTATTTTTAATGTTAAGGGTCAAAAACCGTAGCGCTCAGGCTTCCCAGTTATCATTAGATGTCATTTCAGGAAGGTTTAATCCTTCTGTGGATATCTTAATCCCAACCTATAATGAACCTTGTTTTATACTAAAGCGAACAATTATGGGTTGTCAAGGGATAGATTATGACAACAAAAAAGTTTATTTATTAGATGATACCAAACGTCAAAATGTCAAAGAACTAGCTGCTGAATTGGGGTGTAACTATATCACTCGTCCAGATAATTCCTATGCCAAAGCAGGAAACTTAAACCATGCTATTCCAAAGACATCAGGGGATTTGATTGTATTCTTTGATGCAGATTTTGTACCAACTAAAAATTTTCTGACTCGCACCGTAGGCTTTTTTAACAAAAGTAATGTGGGATTAGTCCAAACTCCTCAAAGCTTTTATAATCCTGATCCGATTGCCTACAATTTAGGTTTAGAAGATGTGCTACTGCCAGAAGAAGAGATATTTTATCGGCAACTTCAGCCCATCAGGGATGGTGCTGGCGGTGTGGTTTGTGCCGGAACTTCCTTTGTTGTAAAACGTGATATTATAGAAGCAGCTGGTGGTTTTGTAACCGATTCTTTGACTGAAGATTACTTTACTGGTATTCGCATAGCAGCGATGGGTTACCAGGTTATTTATTTAGATGAAAAACTTAGTGCTGGTTTAGCCGCAGAAAATATTGCTGCCCATGTAGCTCAACGATTGCGGTGGGCTCAAGGAACATTACAGGCATTTTTTATTGATGCTAATCCTCTCACTATTCCGGGGTTAAAACCAATCCAAAGGCTAGCCCATTTAGATGGATTACTAAATTGGTTTACCGGTTTATCTCGCTTCGGATTCCTGTTAATGCCCCTAGCTTATTCCTTTCTAGGGGTGATTCCCTTACAAGCAACGGCTACTGAATTGTTGTATTTCTTGCTACCTTATTATCTGATACAGCTCACAGTTTTTTCTTGGTTAAACCTCCGTTCCCGGTCAGGGTTGTTGTCGGATATTTACTCATTGCCTTGGTGTGTTCCTATGAGCTTGACAGTGATACAAGTCATGTTCAATCCTTTTGGTAAAGGATTTAAGGTAACACCTAAGGGCGTAAAAAGCGATCGCTTTGTGTTTAACTCGAAGTTGGGATTGCCTTTGATTATCCTATTTATCGCGACAGCAGTGAGCTTATGGCAAAATTTGAGTACTTCTGTGATGTATTGGGGGAGTGGGATATCAGCTACTGACGCTCAGATGATTCAAGGTCTGAGTCTAGGTTGGATTTGGAGTATCTATAACCTGATCATGTTGGGTATTGCTTTATTGATTGTAGTGGATGTCCCCAATCCGGACCTTTACCAGTGGTTCAAGTTGCGCCGAGTGGTGCGGCTTGAGATCGCAAATCGCACTGTCTGGGGTATGACCACCAAGATTTCAGAAGTTGGTGCTCAAGTGGCTTTGACCGAGGTGGCTGATTTACGATTCGATACCGGAAACACTGCCACTGAAGCGTTGCCAGTGACACTGGAGATGATCGAGGAAAAGCTACAGTTGTCAGGAGTAGTTACTGAAATTGACAACAGTAGTGAAGAAGCTAGTCTACGGATTATGTTTGACCCATTAACTCTCCAACAGCATCGCACATTGGTAGAGATGCTCTTTTGCCGTCCGGGTCGATGGCAGCGACGGGAAAGTCCATCAGAAATGCGATCGCTTTTACTGTTGTTTAAGATGTTGCTGAAACCCCGAGTACTATTTGATCGCCAGGGTAGGAGTTGAGAAACTCTATTGATTGATCTAAATCACTAGCAACAATTCGAGAAATCCTTCCCAGTTAAGCTCTTTGCCTCCAATTCGCTGTTGCAAAAAGGTCACTTCATCCTCTGAAAGGGGAGGCTGATCCACACTGGCTAACACTATATTCATTTCCTCTAGCTCAACCACTCCATTGCTATTCTTATCAATGGGAATAAAGTATGTGGCAAACTCATTAAGTCTCGACATCAGACGACGGTGGCGCAGCAGCAATTCCCCAAATTCCTCGAAGCCTATTTCTCCGCTGTTATCCACATCCATGCTGGAAAAGACAAAGTTGAGTTCATCGTCACTGATGCTATGCCCCGCTTGCTGGAAGTGATAGCTAAGTTCTTCCAAAGACAAGCTGCCGCTTTGATCCCGGTCGATAGCATCAAAGATGTAACGCAGGTCACCTTTGATCTCTTGGGGTGCTTTGTCAAATAATACCTTGTGATGCTGCCCAACCATGGCTCCCTGCAACTGCCGACGGAAGGCCGAAATCACTTCCTTGGCTGTGAGGTAGCGGAATCGATGCTCTTCGGGGCTAGCAATGGAGTAGGGTGCAACAGGTACCAAGGAAGAAAGCGATCGCTGCAAGATTACGAAGCAGGCATAAGTACCCAGGTGAAAGGACATGGCCAAAATTGGCAGTTTCAAGGGTGTCATTACCAGACTCAGCACCCAGGCAATCAGGGCTGCCCCAAAAGCTCCACCACTTGCAAACAAAAGGCTTCGTCGATTAGGGGTATAGAAAATGCCTCCAATAGCAATTGCCGTTAAAGCTGAGTTGTATCCCCACAGTCCAGCGTACAGCACATTGAGATTTACCCCCATTACCATGCCAGTGAACAAACCAATAACCGACCCTAGAACCGCAACCAGGGCTCCCATTGGGCTACACAAGGCCAAGGCAATGATAATTAACAAGGCAGATACTAAGCTGCCTGAAAAAAAGATTTGACCAATTCCGGTGATTAGGCCGGATAAAACGCTGACTCCATCTAGGGATTCAGCTGGGTTAGGGAAGGGCGGTGGTGCCCCTAATTCAAAGAAGGGTTGCGGAACGTAGAGGGCAATGACCAGAAAGCTGTAGGTCACAATGTGAAATGGCACTCCCATAGAGGGCAGCCCTAAATATACGGCCATCCATAGCCCGATATACTGCATCAATACTGTGCTCAGGGCTGCACAAATGATAACCGCCAGTACCCAAAGCAAGTTTCCAGTACCATTGCCCCAAGTGCCAAACGTTCCTAAAGCTAGACCCACTAAGCTTCCGTTCAAGCCAAAAATGCCATTGCGAATACTGGCGCGATCGAGACCCATCAAATAAGCCGTCCATGTAGCCACAACAACTCCGACCACTAGCATCAAGGCTACCCAGGGCGACTGAAGAAAAACCGCAAGAGTAATCAGTAATCCAGTGATAGGATTATTGGCAAACCCTACCTGACCGATACCGCGTAAACTAGCATTGATAAAATCTAACAGCGGACGCCGCTCCCACGCTTGGTTCAGGTCTTGCAGAGTTCCCATGATGGGCAAGGGATGCCGATGAGATGTTTTCTCTGACTTCAATAAACGAGATAACAGCTCATGGAGGGGCAAAGGTTGAGAGTTGTTTTGAGAAATTTCAGATGTTTGAGACATGGTAAATTGATGCTTTTGTTGGGTGAGATCCACTCCTGTGCGGCTATTTATTGAACAGGGCTAAAACCTTAAGGATATGCTTTGTACTCAAGACTGAATTGCTCTAAATCAGTTCATAAAATAGTTTGAGAAAACGATCAGTATCAACATCCAAACAGGCTTCTACATTGGGAGGATAGGTGGCTTCATCCCGACGATCGCGCAGATCGGCTAGGGACATACCAGAGGTAAATTTTCCTTCAGTTTCTACCACCATATAGACCGATTCTGTAGAAACCAGGCTCGGATCAATGGCAACACCCACAGCTAATGGGTCATGCAGGTAGCAGCCGTGGAAACCTTCGTTGTCTCTATAGAATGCCATATAAATGCCCGTGCAATCGCCAATGAACTGAGCCACTGCTGACGGATGTTTCTGAGCGTAATTCTCTACATCTTTTCGGGGAAGGGGTGCCTTCATGGCCACATCCAAACCCACCAGGGTCAGGGGAATGCCGGATTCCATTACCATTTGGGCTGCATCAGGATCCACAAAGAAGTTAAACTCAGCAGCGGCTGAAATGTTGCCCGGAACCTTCACCGCTCCACCCATGATCACGATGCGGCCTACCTTTTGCAGGGTGGTGCGATCGCGCTGCAGAGCTGTTGCAATATTGGTTAATGGTCCTAGAGCCACAATGGTCAAGTCGCTGCCATATTCCTGGGCGGCTTTCACCAATACATCAATAGCATCTTCTGAAGAAGGCTCGATGGTAAGTTGGGGATAGCAAGGGCTGCCATCAGCATTTTTGAACTGATGCAGTTCTCCCAGTCCATCGGAGCCATGAATGCCTGCAGCATTGAAGGGAGGACGCACCAGAGGTTTTTCACAGCCTTTTGCCACCAGGGGACGCTGGTTTGGTTGAACAATGTCAATTACCCGCAACACATTATTCGCAGCTTGATGAACATCAATATTGCCAGCTAACACGGTGACCGATTTGAGCTCAATTTGTTCACAATTCAGAGCCATGATAATCGCGAGGGCATCATCAACACCTCCATCAGTATCGATAATCATGGGACGGGCTTGGGAATTAACCATTGTCTTCTCCTTACATTGCTAACGATGCCAGCTCATCCATCGACACCATACCATCTTTATCGATATCCAACACCTCAAACATCAGGCTGATTAATCCTTTCTGGGTGCGGCCTGTCCGTTCTGCCAATGCTGCCCTTAGTTCTGGCGGGGAAATATAGCCATCCTGATTTTGATCGAGAAAGGCAAAGGCATTTTTGACACCCTGTTTGAGCTCTTCTCTGGTGATTTGCCCATCGCCATCGGCGTCCCATTGCTCATAATTAATCAGGACTCTCCAAGCATCTTTCATGGAGCTTTCCATAATCAGGTTTTTGCCAGGTAGACATTGCTCCAAAGGGGGAGCACCACCGTTTGCGTTGACATAATCTAGCAACGGTTTGATTTCATTAAGCCCCGTCAGCAAGAATTGATAAATACCAAGGGTGTACATCTTTTGGGGGTCAAATGGGGCGTGGTTAATGCTGACAATTTTCAGACTGGGGTAGTCTTCAACTACTACATCAAAATCAGCATGAAGAAAATTCGGTGCTTCCCGATCAGGGGTGCTGCGAGTTTCGGTAATGGCCTCTTGTAAGACGTATCCAGGCACCTGAATCAAGGCAATTTCGGTGTCAAATGGCAGCTCTTCTAACAAATCCCCATAGGTAAAGCCTGCACCTTTTTCATAGTCTCGCTTACCTCGAACGCATCCTCCCTGGAGCATCACTAGATCGACATTATTCAAGCTTTTCTTGATATAAGAACATAGGGTTGAGGCCACTTTTTCGGGTTGGAATCGCGTCCGTTTAGAGGACATGGGTTCTTTTACCTCAAAAATTTCCACATCCATCAGCGAACCTAGAAAATTTTGGGTAATTTCTACAAACATTTGGGCGTTGGGATCGGCATCAAAATGGCTGGCTGGCAACAGATGAACAGCACTATGGCACTGCTCGGAAGCATCCCACCAGACATCAACAACAACCACATTAGTAGCATCAGCACCAGCCTTAACAATCAGGCTCCGCTCAATTTTCTCAATATAAATCTCATGCTCGTGCCCCCCAACAATTACAGGAACCTTACCACTAAGTTGGTCATGTTGCTGGATCCCCTTGGCTAGTTCCCGATCTTCGGCAATTGTCTGATGGGTCAGCGGAATCAGTATGGTTGCGTCATTGGAACACTTAGACCAGGTTTCCTTTAAAGCATCAAAGATGGGTTGAATGGTTAGGTTCGTCCCTGGTCTGAAAATATCGGTATTGTTAGTGCAAAATCCAGCAAAGGCAACTCTACGAGAACCTACTTCAACAATTTCATATTTCGGTAGTGGCTGACCACTGGCATCCACAATTGGCAAGTCCAAGATATTGCTATTTAAGCATTTCCCTTCGTAGGTTTTAAAACGCTCACCTAGGACATCCAGGCTGACATCGAATTCATGGTTGCCAAAGCAAATATAATCAATGTTGACTACCTTAAGTACGTCCAGCATGGCTTTACCGCCATCAAGTGAGGTAATTAAACAAGGAGAGAGAAAGTCCCCGCTGAGGCAGGCAATCACCACGGCATCTTCCGATGTTTCCTTCAGGGATTTAATCACTGTTTCCACGTAGGGATAATTATTGATGTCGTAAACATCATTGATTGAAATGATTCTGAGATAGTTGTCCACCGCCTCTCGGGGTTTCGGCAAATACAATCGAGGAGTTGTCATTACAGGAAGTAATTTTTAGTAATATTTCAGAATTTTATATAGAAATAGGATAAACAAAAATATAACCTATAATTATAATTAAAATAGTTTCTTAAGAATTACACGGATGCCAGTGACGGCGTTGCTGAATACACAGATGCATCCGGAGCAGGCACCGGAACATCCCAAGACTTGAGGTTTGGTCGTGATTTGGGACTACCTGCACTCTAGAAATACTTATTGGTAGTTTTATGGTATTTTAAGCAAGGTGCCTGTCTTGGCTATTACCACCATGGAAATATCTGAACAGTTGCTAACGTATCATTCCCAAAAAATCCAGGGTTAAGTCTAACTTGCTTTATGACAATTCAACAAACTGTTTCGGTTTTGACTGCTAGGTCTATTCTTGAAGGAATTAACGCTGTTGCCATTGACCAACTGCCCACGGTTTGGCAAAAAATTGCCAGTGGTGAGGTAGAAGTAGGACATCCTGACCTTGAGTTTCTGGTTGCTTTGGCTCAATTGTTTCTAAGCAAGGCAACTGACGGTAGCCCAGAAATTTTTCAGCAAGGTTTCGATTGCCAATCTCTTTTTCAGAAGGGAGCTTGGGATACTTTAGAGTTCTTTGGTGCTGACTATTTGTTGTCAGCTTACCCAAATTTTGAATTAGCCAAGACTACTGCTGTGGCAACAGATGGTGCCGAACGGGTGGTCGCTTTTGCTGTAGACGTGTTTGAAGAGTTCAACTATGAATTACCAGCCTCTTTCTATCAGATGCTTCTGTCCCCGATTGAGCGGGACTCGATTCTAGAATCACGGGCTATGGCTTTCGATCCTCGCATGCAGGGTGTCAAACGTCCCTACGATGCTTGCCTTCACGCCTTCAACGTGACGCGGATGCTGATGTTTGTCCAGAGTAAGGCTGCTGGTCACGGTCTTCTGCTCCAACATGGGTGCGGCTGTAACTCTCATCTAACGGACATTCAGTCGGCTGCAGCTAGTTCAATAGTCCAGTACTCATTTGAGGATCAGAAAACTCGTAAAAAAGCGATTACAGCTTACATCTGGCGCATGTGGAATGAGTACATGCTCTTCCCAATGTCCGTTCAGTCACAAACTCTAGCTCTATAGGCTTGATCGATAATCTCAACAAAAGCATTGCCATGAGAGCTAATTTCTCAACAGAACGTTAAGGACAGTATTCGGTGCGTTCGCAAAGCTTGCCCAAAAAGCGATCGCAGGTTTGCTTGAGCCTTGGTACATCCTCCAGAGATTCACCTCTGTGAGCTGATGTGACGATTGGAATGACCTGATCGGCTCAGGTTAATTAAGCGATCGCTTTTCTATACAAACGATTGATTAATTATTAGTTTGTTAAAAAAATAATAATAATTACAATTAAAATTTGGTAACTACAATAACTAAAGTTCCCTGGTCTGACGTTCCCGACAACTGCAGCGAAGTCTACTGTAATTACCCATTAGCAGCCGACGGATAGGATAGCCATCCGTGTCGAAATTCTGATAATTTTTGATGCCATATTCCCAGATCCGCTTTTCCCTACTCCCTACTCCCTACTCCTTACTCCCTACTCGCTGTTACCTGTTCCCTTTGCTAGATAAGTAATCTAGCAGCATAAGTAATCTAACCAACTTGATCTAAAATGCAAGCAAGCTTAAGCAGCGGAAACTCATGTAAGCTGATCGCGTGAGGCCGTTGTCTATCTAAAAAACAAGATAAAGAAAAAACTTATGCCTAAATGGAGTTCTCTGGTACTAGCCACTCTAGTATTAGTTGCACCCTTGACAGCCTGTGAAGGAGGTGGGACAAGCGCTAAACAAAGCCGCTTAGATATAGTCAAGAGCCGTGGCAAGCTGATTTGTGGTGTTGACGGTGGCATTCCCGGATTTAGCTTTGTGGATGGGAGCGGTAACTACTCCGGGCTAGATGTGGATGTCTGTAAAGCAGTTGCTGCTGCTTTGTTTGATGACCCAGAAGCAGTAGAGTACCGTAACCTTGACTCCACTGAGCGATTTCCCGCCGTCCGGAATGGTGAAGTGGATATGCTCTCCCGCAATACCACCTGGACTCTTAGCCGAGATAGCTCTACCAATAACTTAGAATTTGCCCCTACTACCTTTTATGATGGTCAGGGCATGATGGTGCGCAAAAACAGTGGGATTAAAACACTGAAAGATTTTCAAGGCAAATCGGTCTGTGTGGAAACTGGAACCACTACTGAGTTGAATTTAACCGACAAGATGCGGGAAGCAGGTGTCGAATTTGAGCCAGTGGTATTTCAGAAAGCAGACCCTGCTTATACTGCCTATGACGAAGAACGTTGTGACGGCATGACTTCTGATAAATCCCAACTATTGGCCAAACGCAGCACTCTGCCTAAGCCTAATGATCATATACTCCTAGATGTTACCATGTCCAAGGAACCCTTGGGACCAGTAACTATAAATAATGACTCCGCTTGGTTTGATGTCGTCAAGTGGGTTACCTTCGCCTTGATTGAAGCCGAAGAGTTAGGCATTACTAAGGCGAATGTGGCACAAATGGGCAGCAGTCCTAACCCAACTGTCAAACGCTTCCTGGGTGTTGAAGGTGACTTAGGCAAAGGTCTCGGTTTAGAAAACGATTTTGCAGCGCGAGTGATTAAGCACGTGGGTAACTACGGCGAAGTCTATGACCGGAACTTGGGTAAAAGTTCTCAGTTCAAACTTAATCGGGGTCTGAATGACCTTTGGACTCGTGAGGGGATTTTGTATTCTCCACCCTTCCGTTAAGGGATTGTTAACTATTGAAGATTAAAGGTTACAGGTTGAAGCTTAAAACTTTTAACCTGTAACCTTTAATCTTAAACCTTGAACTTTAAACCTTAAACCTGTAACCTGCAACCAAAAAAACTGACGAATGACAAGCAATATAGGTCAAAAGCCTCCTTTGTGGCGAGATGACCGATTTTGGCGCATTGCCATACAAGTCCTATTTGTGCTGGTGGTGATTGCGGTCGTGGCATGGCTAGGCACCAACTTAAGCCGAAATATTCAGCGACAAGCGATTAAATTGGGGTTTGATTTTCTCCAAGATCAAGCCAAATTTGGTATTGGCGATACTCCCATTCCCTACAAAGCCACTGACCCCTATAGCTATGCTTTATTGATCGGACTGGCTAATTCATTGCGGGTGATGGTGTTTGGGATTATCCTGACAACTATTGTTGGTATTACCGCCGGGATAGCTAGTTTTTCTGACAATTGGCTAGTGAGTAAGCTGAGTCTGCTTTATGTGGAAATAGTGCGCAATACACCACTGCTGCTGCAATTACTATTTTGGTACTTTGGTGTTTTCTTCCAACTGCCAAAACTGTCGGAAAAAATTCACTTACCTGGGTCGATATTTTTGAGCAAGCGGGGAATTTATATTCCTTGGCCTCCCTTCACCACCCAGCTGTTTCTGTGGTTGGTGGTTTTGCTAGTCAGTGCGATCGCAGCAGTTTTAATCTGGCAGTGGCGCACTAAAGTGATGGTAGAACAAGCAAAATCCGGTCAGCCGCAGTTATTTGCTTTAATTGCGATCGCAATTGCTGCTGTCTTAATTATCATCATCGGTTTTGGTTGGCAAAGACCCCAAGTTCTCGACACAGGTAATATTGAAGGCGGACTCCGGCTAACTATTGAGTTCTGTGCCTTACTAGCTGGTTTAGTCTTTTATACAGGTGCCTTTATCGCGGAAATTGTCCGAGCTGGAATAGAGTCAGTACAGAAGGGACAGTGGGAAGCAGCAAGATCCTTGGGACTTAAGTCAGGCTTAGCTATGCGGTTAGTTATTTTTCCCCAAGCCTTGCGGGTGATTATCCCTTCCCTAAACAGCCAGTATATGAACCTAGCCAAAAACTCCAGTTTAGCATCTGCTATTGGCTATCCAGATATCTACTCCATTGCTCAAACAACCTTCAACCAAGCCGGTCATGAAATAGAAATAATCGTAGTGATCATACCCCTGACCTATCTAACCATTAACCTGATCATTTCTTTCGTGATGAACCTGTTGAATCGGACAGTTCAATTGCAGGAAAAATAATTGGTTAACTGTTGACTTATAACTAGATAATGACTACTGTTAATTCTCAACCTCCTGAACTAGCACCACCCCCTGAACTACAGGTTAATCCAGTTACCTGGATAAAGAAAAATTTATTTAGTACTTGGTATAATAGCCTATTAACGGTTAGTGTTTTATGGTTTTTATTCGTAACCGTAAAAGGCTTGATAATATGGGTAACCACTGAAGCCCAGTGGGATGTTATTACAGATAACTTCCGTCTGTTTTTTGTAGGAACCTATCCCGCCAGCGAAAACTGGCGTCCATGGTTGATTCTAGGAATTATTGTATTCCTCTCCGGGATAACGTGGGGAATTTTAGCAAGAAATGTTACCACTCTATTTAGTCGCAATGTATTAATATATCTTGTGATCAGTGGTTCGATATTAGTGTTATTTCCAGTAGCAATTCCCTATCGCTTATTGCTGTTAGGAATAGTAGTCTTACTGGTAGCTACTGCTTGGGGAGGACAACAGGTTGCTAAAACTCAACCGAAACTGGGAAATTGGTTACCTTTAGCTTGGTTTATTGCTTTATTAATCTTCCTGTGGCTTCTCGGAGGAGGACTCGGACTAAAACAGGTATCCACTAATCAATGGGGTGGCTTACTGCTGAATGTCTTAGCCGCAGTGGTCAGTATTTTAATCTGTTTTCCCCTAGGTGTATTACTAGCCCTAGGACGACAAAGTACCTTACCAGTTGTGCGCGGCTTCTCTATCCTTTACATTGAACTAATCCGAGGACTACCGCTGATTGCGATTTTGTTCATCGGACAAGTAATTATTCCACTATTTCTACCATCAGGAATGCGACCAGACCGGGTGTTACGGGCAATAATCGGTCTGACATTATTTAGCGCTGCTTACCTAGCCGAAAATGTGCGAGGAGGACTGCAATCCATACCCACGGGTCAAATTGAAGCTGCTAAAGCATTGGGTTTAAATACTCCCCTATCGGTAGGACTGATTGTATTACCTCAAGCACTCAAAGCTGTTATTCCTGCTATTGTCGGTCAGTTTATTAGTCTGTTTCAAGACACAACTCTCCTATTTGTTGTAGGTCTAGTGGAGTTACTTGGTATCGGTGATTCTATCTTTGCCCAAGCCAAATTTCAAACCCCCTATCAAGAAGTTTATCTATTCGACGGAGTCCTATTCTGGTTATTTTGTTACGCCATGTCTACAGCCAGCCGACGCCTAGAAAAACAATTAAATGTAGACCATTGAATCTAGATTATAGCAATTATCATAGCTATTATGAGGTACACAATTTACGGATTTTAGGGAACAGGGAACGGGGAACAGGAAACAGGGAATAGGGAATAGGGAATAGGGAATAGGGAATAGCCCTGCGCTGCATGAAGAGGTGCGACCCGTGGCGAATTAAATTCGCCAACGGAAAGCGCACCTAACAGGGAATCAACGTCAAAGAAGAAAATACCTCATAACTGCGATAAACGCTATATAACCTTAAACCTGTAACTTTCAACCTGTAACTTTCAACCTGTAACCTTAAACCTGTAACTTTCAACCTGTAACCCAATCAAACCTTACTCAAGGGAAAAGAATTATGACCAATCAACAACCGATTACTTCTCCTCAAGACCCAGTGAATGCCGGAGATACCGAATCCATGATCATCGCTCAAGATGTTCATAAGTGGTACACCAGCAACCAATTTCATGTTCTGCGTGGTGTCAGTCTAGAAGTCAAGAAAAAAGAAGTAGTAGTGATTATGGGGCCTAGTGGGTCTGGTAAATCAACCTTTATTCGGACATTTAATGCTCTAGAAGACTATCAAAAAGGAAAAATTATTATTGATAACATTGAACTATCCCATGACTTGCGAAACATTGATACCATTCGCAAGGAAGTGGGGATGGTGTTCCAACAATTTAACTTATTTCCTCACCTAACTGTACTGCAAAATGTCACCCTTGCTCCGATTTGGGTGCGCCGCTGGAAAAAGGCAAAAGCTGAAGAAATTGCCATGCAGCTGTTAGAGAAAGTTGGTATTCTCGAACAAGCTAAGAAGTATCCCGGTCAACTGTCAGGGGGACAACAGCAACGGGTAGCTATTGCCCGTGCTTTGGCAATGCAGCCTAAAATTATGTTATTTGATGAGCCTACCTCAGCTCTTGACCCGGAGATGGTGCGAGAGGTACTCGATACCATGCGATCGCTTGCTGATTCTGGGATGACTATGGTTTGCGTTACCCACGAGGTAGGTTTTGCTAGAGAAGTTGCAGACCGAGTGGTACTAATGGCTGATGGGAAGTTGGTGGAAGAAAGTACACCCCAGGAATTTTTCAACAATCCTCAACATGAACGTACTAAGCAGTTTTTATCTCAAATTTTATAAGATTGATCATATTTATCATACTTATCAGGTACAGTCAATTTACTGACCCCGACTCCCGACTCCCGACTCCCGACTCCACTCCCGACTCCCGATTCCCTATCAGAAGCTAAATAACCTTCCACAACATAATCCGATCCTATCTGAGTCCAAGTGACTCGTTCTAAGGTTAGAGCATCAGTCATGAGTGTCAAGCCCAAATCTCCTACTGGTGAGGGACCACCTTGACCACCAATGATTTTGGGAGCAATAAAGGCTACGATTTTTTGGACTGCACCATCTGCGATCGCATTTGCAGCTAAGATACCACCACATTCCCATAACACCCTCGAAAGCTGCCTGTCATATAAATATGCCATGACTTGAGAAGGCGTCAGAGGATTCAATACCACCACCTCTACACCCTGGTTGACCAGATGTTGATATAAATCTCCCTGAGTTCCGACCTCTGTAAACACCAACGTCGGTACATCATCCGTTTGCCAAACACGAGCATCTCTGGGTAAGTCGAGAGTGCGACTCATGATCACCCGTAGAGGATTCGGTAGGTTTGGATTGTGACTAGTCAAATTAGGGTTATCCTGACGCACCGTATTACCGCCCACAATCACTGCATCGCAAGCTGATCGCAGTTGATGCACCCAACTGCGGGACTTTTCCCCTGTAATCCATTTGCTATGACCACTAGTAGCAGCAATTTTGCCATCTAAAGTCATGGCATACTTGAGAATTCCCAATGGACGCTGGTAAAGAATGCGATAAATAAAGCCTTCATTGAGCTGACGGCAAGCAGCCTCTTCCACACCTACCAGCACTTCAATCCCAGCCGCCCTTAACCGTTCAATACCTTTTCCAGATACCCGTGGATCAGGGTCCACCATCCCCACCACTACTTTAGCCACTCCAGCCTTAATTAACGCTTCTGTACAAGGAGGGGTTCTACCATAATGATTGCAGGGTTCCAGATTCACGTAAACCGTTGCGCCCTGGGCATTTTCCCCAGCCTCTGAGAGGGCAAACACTTCCGCGTGGGGTTGACCAGCAGCAGGATGAAACCCTTCCCCGACAATTTCCCCATTGCGGACAATTACACAACCCACTAAAGGGTTGGGTGTAGTACGTCCCTGGGCTCGCCGTGCTAGTTGGATGCACCGCTGTATCATGGCTTGCGCCAAGGGAGTTTCAGGAAAAGATGTCACAGGAGAGTTGTCCATTTGTCTGTTACTATTCGTTTGTTACTATTGAAATGTTATTTGTAATCATTCATTAAATCCATTAGCATTTAATTAACTTTAACTCTAAACATCATAAAATCGAAATTGCTCACCAATAGCTCAGCCATAATAATCACTGCAAAACTAATTACTTAACTGTGGCACCTGCCAGAGTTTGATTATCTTTTTACCACCACTAGTAGCAATTGTCTGGCAATCAGGACTAATCGCAAAATATTCAATTTGATTTGGAAAACCATTTAGGGTGTAGATTAGTTTTTGATTAGCAACATTCCACACTTTTATCGTTTTATCTGCACTCCCACTGAACAACTTCTTACAATGAGCACCGATAGCTAATTCTTCCACATAGTTGGTATGATCAGTGAGACTATTGACTTCTTCCCCAGTATCTAGATTCCAGACTTTGATAGTTTGGTCAGCACTAGCACTAAACAATCGTTGTCCATCCGGACTTATGGCTAGAGAATTAACATAGCTCTTATGACCTTTGAGAGTCCGGAGTACTTCCCCAGTGTTGATATCCCAAATTTTAATCGTCTTATCGGCACTGGCACTAAATAATTTTTGATCATTCTGGCTAATTAATAAAAAGTTAATGGCACCTCCATGGCCTTTGAGATCACGAATTTCTTTGCCCGTGTTGATATTCCAAATCTTGATCGTCTTATCGGCACTACCACTAAATAATTGTTGTCCATCCGGACTAAACGCTAGATGATTAACAAAGCTATTATGACCTTGGAGAGTGCGGATTTTTTTGCCCGTGTTAATATCCCAAATTTTAATCGTCTTATCGGCACTACCACTAAATAATTGTTGTCCATCCGGACTAATAGCTAGATAATTAACAAAGCTAGTATGACCTTCGAGAGTGTGGATTGCTTCTCCCGTGTTAATATTCCAAATTTTAATCGTTTTATCCGCACTACCACTAAATAATAATTCGCCATCTTGACTAATGACTAGGTAATTAACCCAACTTGAATGAGCAGTGAAGGTCTTAGTGTTAACTACAGATAATTCTTCAGGAGATATCTCTTGAGATTTTCTAAGGGAAGGATTATAGGATTGATACAATAGCCAACCACCAGCACCAAATAATCCAACCACCAGAGCCAATATCCCACCTAACCACCATCTTTTGATTCTTGGGGTTTTTACAACTTCCGTTTCTATAGAAATATTGGGTTGAGATTTAGTTTTAAATTTTTGGCTGTTTGTAATCGCTTCTAGATTAGTATTAGCCTCTGAAATACTAATCAAAGATGAAATATTAGCGATATCATTTAAAATTTGCTGAGTCTTTTGAGGTCGAGCTGCTGCCGTTGGTGCCATCAAACTATCAATAAAGTCGGCTAGCTGCTCAGAGATTTGAGGAGCATGATCACGCCAATGAAATTGATCATTTAACGGATCATAAACACTCTGATCCGTGACTGATTTCCCAGTCAGTAAATAAACAAAGGTTCGCCCCAGAGCATAAAAATCGGACTGTGGGACTGCATACCCTTTTTCTTGCTCTGGGGGAGTATAGCCATGGGAACTAATCTTGGTAACACTGCCTCCACCACCAATTTCCGCTAGGTAGGTATAGGTCAACTCCCTAGCAGTGCCAAAGTCAATCAATACCAATTGCCCATTGGCACGGAGCATGATGTTTTCTGGCTTGATATCGCGATGGAAATAGTTTTCTTGGTGAACAAGATGCAGAATCTCTACTATCTGCTTTAACCATTTAAGGGCTTGGGGTTCTAGAATTGGGTGATTGCCCTGTTGCCTCATCCACTGCTTCAAGTTAAGTCCATCAATTTTCTCCATTATGATGCAATGCAGGGGCTCTTTACTATGTCTAGGAAAAAAATGAAAGTAGCCCTCTGGCTCGATTTCAGGGATACCGGGATGAGTCAGCTTGCTCAATACAGCTGCCTCTTGGCGAAAGAGTTCAATAATTCTGGGTTTCGAGTTGTGCTCTGGCTTAAGCACTTTTAGAATTTTTGGTACTGCCCCGTTGTAAGCTTCGTAAACCTTACCAAAGCCACTTTGGTCACTCAACAGGCGCATCACCCGATAGCGACCTTGTAATAACAAATCTGAGCCACAATGGCGACAAACCAGATTCGTCATGTTCCCTGGGTCATCTGGTTGAAGACACAGGGGATTGATACAGTAGCTCATGCCTAGCTACAAAGAGATAGTGGTCTTATCCCAATATTAGGATGGGGGTTTTGAATTAATCTACTCAAAGCAAGATTTTCGCTCATTACGCCCCTAGTAGCTCAACAGCAGGATTAAACAGATCAATATATCAATATATAGGTTTTTACATGCTAGTACAAAGTGGCGGTAATGGAATGCAATTGTTGCTTAATTTTGCCTAAGTGCTGCTCGAGTTACTTAGGGCTACAGTTAGATTGTTTATTTAACTATATATAGTTGGTTTTGACCCCCAACGCTCAAACCCTCACATCCTCAAACCCTCAAACCCTCAAACCCTCAAACCCTCAAACCCTCAAACCCTCAAACCCTCAACATAGTTTCTCCAGAGAATGCAGCATGGTATCAATGTCGCCTCAAGCAGGTGGAAAAATACACTAAAACTGGTACATTGTAAAGAAGTATGTCAAAAAGCCCAGCCCAGCCAAAATCTAATCTATGAACTGTGTTGCTGCCCCAGACAGGCAATTATCCCGATTTTACCTGCCTCAAAATACAGTCCTCTACTTGCAAAAACTGACCATATTCTGTGATTTTGACGGTCCGATTGTTGATGTTTCCAATCGCTACTACACCACGTACCAGCTAGCACTAACCGATACTCAAGGGTTCTACCAAGCTAAAGGTATAAGCTTACCGATCCAGACCATGAGTAAACAGCAGTTCTGGCAAATGAAGCAAGAACGCATCCCTGACGAGGAAATTGCCATCCGCTCAGGGTTACGAGGAGAGCAAATCGATTTCTTCTTGGGGCGTGTGATCAAGATTGTGAATCAATCTGCCTTATTGAACAAAGATAAGCTGCAACCAAACGTAAACTGGGCCTTAGCTTTGCTGCATTCTTATGGTATCCGACTGGTTCTGGTGACATTGCGTTGCACATCTGAGGTCAAACAGATATTGAGCAATTACGGTTTAACTCGTCTTTTTAGCGGCATTTATGGGACAATAGAAAACCACCATGCTTATCAAAACTATGCTCAGGTCAAACAACAACTTCTCCAAGAAGCACTGTCTGACCATAGTACTTCATCCTACACCGAACAATCTGCCCTGGCTGAACCATCAGTATCTGCTTGGATGATTGGTGATACAGAAGCCGATATTCTCGCAGGACAAGCCCTCTCAATTCCCACCATAGCTCTTACCTGTGGCATTCGTTCTCAATCATATCTGAAGCGGTTTGAACCCACGCATATCTGTAGCGACTTACTTTCTGCTACCTCTTATGTATTAGAATTCTCTAGAGCTGTTGGCTCTACCGAACTTGCTCTGTAAAAGCGATGCAGTGGCTCTACGGGCGTTTCCCTCACTCGCGCTTTGGATCAAGACACTGTTATAAGCGCGGTTTTATCGATACTAGGTGCGGTAGAGCCATAACCTTGAACCTTGAACCTTGAACCTTGAACCTTGAACCTTGGCCTTTGGCCACGCTACGCGAACAACCTTCATAAAGCATTAGGATTCCTCCATTGAATTGCACCACTGCCACCATCGATTGAGTGGATAGTAGACGACTGGTGCCCAAAGACTACTGAGAATGGCAGAACAGATGGCAATACGCTGATGGTCTGTCCAGATTTGTGCTAAGTGGCGAGAGCCTTGAAAACTATACTGAATAGCAGTCACTGTTTCCCCAACAATAGCCATACCAAAGACAATTAAAGCTACTGAAATAAAATCTTCCTGAATATACCGCTGCTTTTGAATTAGAGCAGTCAAGACCCCCACGATGACAAGGCTATAGACATGGGTAGGCTCAGGGAATGTCATACCATCTTTCACTAACCCCAATACCAACCCTGCGAATGCTCCTTGAAATGCTGTGCGTTTAATGCTCCAGGCCACAACCCAAATCAATAGCCAGTTGGGAGCAATTCCCAGTAATTCCATTCCAGGTAAACGTGTCAGTAATAAGATTGAGCAGAGGATAACTGAACTAACTGTCACTGCCCAATTGATTGTTCGACGAACCCAAATAGAAAACTGAGACGTGTTGGTCATTGTTGATTAGACCTCTTGCAAAAGTTTTTCGTGGTATAATAACTAGTCTGGGAATTTCCGAGTTAGCGATAGCTTTTGACTAACAAACGTGCTTTGTACTTTGTTTTTGTATAACCCTAGTACAGTTTGTGTATAAGCCTAGTACACAATCTAGGTAATTTTTACCAAAACTATTATTATAACTCAAAATATTTTTGCAATAGGTCTATTAGTCATGGGTTATTGTTGATTAGTCATGGGTCATGGGTGATTGGGATGAATAATCACCCACTCCAGATAACTCATCGGGGCTGTCAGCTCAATAATCGCCTCTGGCGCTGGACTTTTGTCAAGAATAACAGACTCTACACGTCCTAGGGGTAAACCAGCTGGGAAAAGCTGGCTAACAGTGGAGGTAGCCACAGCATCACCAGGACGGACGTTTGGCACTTTATCAAAAAACTGCATTATTGCCCGATTAGTTCCTTGTCCACCCAAAAAACCCATGCTACGGCTACGGCTGATCACGGCACCTACCTTACTAGTAGGGTCACTGATCAGCAAGGCACGACTGGTGTGGGGTGTCACGCTAACGACTCTACCCACTACACCGCCAGGTGCCATAACAACGAAGCCCTTTTTGATCCCAGCTTCACTCCCTCTTCCTAGAATGATTTCTTGCCACCAACTGTCAGCGCTACGTCCCACAACAGGCGCAACAATTCTTAGTTTGTTCTGGGTTTTTTTATAACCTAACAGCTCTTTTAGCTTCTGGTTTTGGGTTTTGAGTTCCTCTACCTGCTGTTGTAGTTCCAGTGTCCGCGCATTAGAGAGGCTTTCTTCTCTTGCAGGTAGCGATTGAAAAGGGCGGGTTATCAATTGATAGATTTCAAAAATTGTTGCACCCTGAGTTGTTCTAAGTAACCAAGCAGCAATTAGGGTAAGACTCCCCAGCATAATTGCTACTCCATGTCTCCCCCACCAGCGACGCAGCATGTACATAGCCTATCCATAAAATAGTCAGATTTTGGCTAACTAGTGAGTTTTTACACTAGCCACACTCAATCTACACTCTTGATATATTGAAGAAAAATACTCTTTAAGGTTGATATTTAATAGCTGACTACTACATATTACGGGAACGCCCACTAAACACCCGCTCTAACTGTTTGTAGTTCTCTAATACTCGACCAGTGCCCAAAACAACGCAGCTGAGGGGATCAGCGGCCACATGGGTTACAATGCCACTTTCATGACTAATCAGTGTATCTAATCCTTTCAATAAAGCACCACCACCCGCCAGCATAATACCTCTATCAATAATATCAGCTGCTAGCTCGGGGGGAGTTCGTTCTAGAGTGCGCTTAACAGCATCAACAATAACAGAAAGGGGTTCTGCCATACTTTCACGAATCTCTGGTCGTTTGATGGTGACAGTTCGTGGTAAGCCAGACAGCAAGTGTAATCCTCGCACTTCCATGGCAGCTTCATTATCCTCAGGTGTCGGATAGGCTGAGCCAATGCGGATTTTGATGTCTTCTGCTGTCCGTTCCCCAATCACTAGGTTATGGACTTTTTTCATATACTGAGTGATTGCCTCATTCAGTTCATCTCCGGCAACACGCACTGATTCACTTAGAACTGTTCCCTGCAAACTGAGAACTGCTACCTCAGTGGTGCCTCCACCGATATCAATAATCATGTTACCGGTTGGTTCTGCTACAGGTAATCCAGCACCAATGGCTGCTGCTACTGGTTCATCAATTAACCTAACTTCTCTAGCACCAGCTTGTAATGCGGCTTCCATGACGGCTCGTCGCTCCACACCTGTGACACCGCTGGGGATACCAATCACAATCCGAGGTGAAACTAGGGCTTTGCCTTCGTTTACCCGCTGGATGAAGTGCTTCAACATCAGTTCAGCGGTATCGAAGTCAGCAATCACACCATCCCGTAAAGGACGTAGGGCAACTACATTACCTGGGGTTCTTCCCAACATCTTTTTTGCCTCTTCGCCTACGGCTAGAGGAAGATTGTCGTCTTGATCAATGGCAACCACAGAAGGCTCTTGAAGAACAATGCCCTTACCAGATACATAGACTAAGGTGTTAGCTGTACCCAGGTCTATACCCATGTCCCGTGACAGGGAAAAGTGATTTAAAATACTCACTAGTTTCTACGCCTCACAAAATGCTGTGTACAACCGAAATTGCACCGAAACTGTAACTGAGGTGGATTCTATTATGTTTTATCCAGTTAGTCTAGTACGCTAGTACACTACATAATCATGATTCTCCGGATACTCTTTAGAGCAAATTTATGCAAATACACCCAACTGCAAATACACAACGGTTTCACTGGCTCAAGTTAAGCTTAAGTTAACTAGAATACTCTGGATGATTGACTGGCGTCAGTTAAAATAAGTTAGTAATTGTTATACACCAGCTAAATCTGCTATTGTAGAGCCATAATCAGTACAAAAGTACCAATATAACTATGAGTCTCAATGTTGTCCACTTAGTAGGCCGTGCAGGTACAGACCCAGATGTTAAGTATTTTGAGTCTGGGGGTGTATTGTGTAAACTGGCCTTGGCAGTGAGACGACGGACACGCAATAGTGATCAGCCTGACTGGTTCAACTTAGAGATTTGGGGGAAGACGGCGGAAGTAGCTGCTAATTATGTGCGTAAAGGTAGCTTAATTGGTGTAAAAGGGTCTTTGAAAATTGACACTTGGAGCGATCGCACCACCGGAGCTGATCGCTCACAACCTGTGATCCGAGTAGAGCGCCTTGATTTACTGGGATCTAAGCGTGATAGTGACCCCAGCGCTGTAAGCAGCTATGATAACACCGAATTTTGAATAGTTTTGATTTATACTCAAACCTCCTAACTAATTAGCTATTAGCTTTCGAGGAAACTAATAGCTAGACTAGTATAGGTCTGGATTTATCCACTAGGTTCCCTGAGTACAAAGTGACATACTTAGGGCTAAGACACTTAGCTCTAAAACATTTAGGTCTACTGCTTACCTAATGTTATGAACTAGATCTATTACTTTTCAGCCAATTCCTGTGTAATGATTATTACTTACCAGTTGCCGAACACTAGTCACACATCTTTCAGACGATGATTGTCTGATCCTACAGGTTCACCAAGAAGCCGTCTTACCTCAGTTTATGACCTGGCTAACCAGGTGGGCACTGTCGAATGTCGCTTGAAGTTTCTGGGTATTTTCCCAGTCTACTGCCGCAAATCCGATTAGTTCCCTTATATACATGAGCATAGATCAAAAAACACTATTGGCAGTCACCAACTTCCCAGTAAAACCTGCTGAATCTATTGTAGTCGTTGCTCAAAATATCTGCAACATCTAGGTGTTTGAGCACGGAAATGCCTAGCAGGAGAAAATAGTGTAAGACTTGACTGATTTTATTGATATTGGAACTATTGCGTGACTACAATCATTTCCTTAAATACTAACCATTTCCAAACCTTAGACTTGTCTCCAGCTCAGACACTGATTGAAGGGTGGCTGCAAGACGGTGCGATCGCAAACTATGAGCAGCAGCTAGGCTTTAAGATTGATTTTGATTGCGATCCTGAGGATCCTCGGGAATTCTCAGAAATCCCAGAGGTGCGGTTATGGTTTGTGCGCTTGGATGCTACCTATCCCTGGTTACCTTTTCTACTAGATTGGAAATCTGGGGAATTCGTCCGCTATACTGCTATGCTAGTGCCCCACCAATTTAATCGTACAGAAGGCATCCAGTACAACTCTGAAGCCTTAGAAATTTTCGTGATGCAGAAGATATTTGTACTTACTCAATGGTTAAAACAGTGGGGTATACAGAGCCGAGCCCGCCTCAAGTCGATGGCTCAGTTACTCGGCTATGAACTAGATGATACTTTGTTTGATCTGCTCGAAACTTCAGGGGGTGATATCAAGTCCGGTTGAATACCCATCATAAAAAAGATGGATAGGAAGATGGGGAGATGAAGCCGGGGCTGATCACTATAACAAACGCTATAGTTGGAGAAGAGATACTATCAAAGGGCAGTTGATGCCTGCGCAAAGTACCTGTGAAAAGTATAACTCCACATCGGGTTGATGATCTATCTTAATCAACCCCTATAGCGTAAGCTTCCCATCTTAAACAGAGTTTGGGGAAAAGATAAAAGCAGGCTGATAATTTCCTCAAGACATACTGGTATACTAACTACCCCAAATTTGCTCCAATACAGTTTCCGGTTTGATATCAGCAATCCGACCGCTAGGTGATTGAATACCGTATACCCCCTCCTTGACAGGTAGTAGTTTTTTGGCTTCTGTCGGACCAAACAAGGCAATGGTAGGAGTACCAACAGCTACAGCTAGATGCATCGGTGCACTATCGGTACACAGCATCAAATTAGCACCAGCAATCATGGCTGCCAACTTACCAATATCTTCTGGAGCAGTAACTTTGAGGTCACGATCATACTCAATCATAGCCTGGCACCATTCTGCATCCTCTGGGCCTTTTAGCAAGACAATGGGCAGATCTGGTTGTTTTTGGCGAATGTCCTCAACAATCTTCTGCCATTTCTCAACTGGGTAGATTTTATCAATTCCTTGGGACAGAGCCAGTTTACTAGAACCGCCATGAATAAGAATGTAGCCAATTTCTGGAATGTCTAGCTGTTGCTGTTTAGCTTCTGCCCATTCAATATCTGATTTTGGAACTCTAACCGCGAGTTCTTGACAAGGAACGTTAATACCGAAACCTAGTAGTAAGTCGTGGTACATATGGGCAGCATACTGCTCAGTTTTTAGGGGCACAGGGTTGGTAAAAAATAAGTCCCTTGAACCAGCTTGGTAACCAATTCGACGCACAATACCAGTCATCCAGAGCAACAGCCCAACTGACCACCGACGTCCCAGGGTCATCGCAGCATCGTACTCGCGATCGCGGATCACTCCCAACAAGTTACCAAAATCTGCGAGACCATTGCGGTCTTTAAAATCAAAAGTTAGAACTTCATCGACTGACTGACAAACCCGATAAGCCCCCTTGGCTCGCGGTTCCACAATAACGTCAATCTCAGCTTTGGGATAATACTGTTTTAGTTGTGAGAGGGTGGGAAAGAACAGGATTTGGTCGCCAATTCCACCAGGAACAAGGGCTAGTATTCTCATCTCAAATTACTTGAGCTTACGGATCAGCTTAATTTTAACTTGACGCTGGAACGACTAATTCTGATTCTATACAGGGGATAATATCCTAAGCTCAGCCATGAAGCAGCAGCTAAGAGGTAGAAATCGTGCATTTATTAATTCCAGCAGCCGGAATGGGACGACGGATGGGGAGCGATCGCAATAAGCTTCTTTTAACACTTCTAGGTAAACCAATACTTGCTTGGACACTACTAGCAGCAGAGAAAGCCAGTAGTATTAGCTGGATTGGGATCATCGGACAACCCTATGACTGGCCAGAGTTTAAAGCAATTCTAGCTGAACTTGCCCTATCTAAACCTGTGGAGTTAATTCAGGGGGGGCAAACACGGCAAGAATCTGTCTATAATGGCTTGCAGGCTTTACCAGCAGAAGCCGAAAGGGTGTTGATTCACGATGGTGCTAGATGCTTAGCTACCCCTGAGTTACTGGCACGGTGTGCCGAAGTCTTAATGGATTGTCCCGGTCTAATTGCCGCTGTGCCAGTTAAGGATACGATTAAAGTGGTGGATGAAGCCAATCTTGTTCAAGATACACCGGATCGGAAAGGATTGTGGGCAGCACAGACACCCCAGGGATTTGAGGTGAAATTGTTGAAACAGTGCCATGACCAAGGACGTAAGGCTGGCTGGGAAGTTACGGATGATGCCGCTTTGTTTGAACGGTGCAGCTTGCCAGTAAAGATTGTGGAAGGGGAGGAGACGAATTTGAAGGTAACTACCCCAGTTGATTTAGCGATCGCAGAATTTATCTTGCGCCAACGTTTTGATATCAGTTTTGATATCAGTGGGACCGAATCTAGTTAATTAATTGATTGATTATAATTAAATATCGTTTCAGTTGCGCCAGGGAATGGAAAATTTCCACATACCAATAATGAAATTACTATGGAAATCCAACAACGCCACCCTTGGCCAGTCAATAGTGAAGACGCTAAAGCAATTCAACAACAACTACAACCTGAGGTAATTTGTGAAGATCAGTTGGGGGAAGTGCAGTATGTTGCCGGTGTAGATGTAGCTTTTGAGGAGGATGGCGCTATATCACAGGCAGCAGTAGCAGTTTTAAGCTTTCCCGACTTGCAGCTGAGGGAAAATGCGATCGCACGCAGACCCACTACCTTTCCCTATATACCAGGCTTCCTATCATTCCGAGAAGTTCCTGTAGTACTGGATGCTTTGGAAAAAATTAGCATTATCCCTGACTTAATTTTGTGTGATGGTCAGGGCATTGCCCATCCTCGTCGCTTTGGTCTTGCCTGCCATCTGGGGGTACTGACAGATATTCCTACCATTGGTGTGGCTAAGTCCCGATTCATTGGTGATCATGAGGAGTTGCCCGAAAACAAAGGTAATTGGCAACCGCTGAGCCATGATGGAGAAATCATTGGAGCCGTTGTCCGTACTCGGACTGGAGTTAAGCCAGTCTATGTTTCCATTGGTCATCGCATCAGCTTACTCACAGCAATTGATTATGTATTGCGCTGCACATCTAAGTATCGATTACCAGAAACAACTCGCTGGGCTGATCAACTAGCATCAAAGTGAATTAATTCTTAATTCTTAATTCTTAATTCTTAATTCTTAATTCTTAATTCTTAAT
>NZ_CEYLVT010000016.1:41956-63142 GCF_982860115.1 Moorena sp. | reverse complement strand
TTTCGTGCAATGGTTAAACTCTGCTGGTGGAAATCAATAGCCTTTCGGTACTCCCCCAGGGAATGGTAAGCAATGCCGAGATTGTTCACAAAGTTAGCCTGACCTTGGCGATCGTCTATTTTTCGTGCAATAGCCAAACTCTGCTTGTAGAAATCAATGGCCTTTGGGTAATCCCCTAGGGAATGGTAAGCAATGCCGATATTGCCCAGAGATCCAGCCTGACCTTGCTGGTCTTTTCTTTCTCGATAAATAGTAAGTGCTCTCTGCCAAGAGTGCAATGCTTTCCGAAATTGATTTATTTGAAACTGCTCAATACCTTGATAAAAAAGTCGGTCAGCCTCCACTTTACGGCTTTCTGAAGTGTGAGCTAGTGCTGGACAAGCTGGGAATATATTTGAAACATTACCTAGGAACGGTGGTGATAAACTACCTAAAAAAGGCAGAATTAAAATTAATTTAAATCTTTTAAATTTCATATTTTTTACACAGAAAATAATGAAATATGAAACAGGTTAAATGATAATTTTTATGTTAACAATTTACCCATTACTTTGTTATTTTTGAGCAGTACAACAATCAACTAAAGGCTTTGAATCAATTTCTTCCAAACCCACCTGCTCTAATAAATCTGCCCAATCCTGAGCCAGTATTTTATCCTGGGAATTAGCCAAACGCAGTTCACCTAGAGTAGTTAGGGCATCAAACCACAACCCTTGTTGGGCATAAACAGCAATACGCTCCCGGGGATTCTTGCCTTCTAACTGCTTCTCTAAATCAGAACTGATCGATATTCTTTCAACTCCACCACTAACGAAATCATAATATAATCGGTCTGTGGGATTGCAAATCACAGAGAAATGCCAACGATAGAAATCTTCAACAACAAGTGGTGAAACTGTTTCCGGTAGAGTTATCTTGACTATTCCTGGTGTATTTTTGAGCGTGAACGTTTCTTGGTAGACGTCCATAAGTTCCTTATCCTGCAACCAAAACTCTGCTTGGAGTGTCCGGTTATCGGCATAGGGCACATAAAACCAAAAGCTAGGACGTTCACTAGTAGTTAAGCCGAAATTAGTACCAGGAACTAAAGCAATAGCTGAACAATAGTTGCCACGACTTCCTCCACCCTTACGTTTACCAGGGGCTCCTTTAGGAGGTAGAGTAAACTTTAATCCTTTGACCAAGTTAGTTACTGGTTGAATTACCTCTACCGCTGTCGCTGGTTTAGTTTCAAAACTAAATAGCAAACTCAGAGTCAAACCAATAATTACCTTTTGTATACGCCATTTCCGAATCATTAAACTTCTCCAAATTATTTTTTTTAAATCATTAAATACCTCAAATTAAATATATAAACAAGGTATGTAATCAAGATAGTTATGAATAAGGGAATTGTAGAGTAGGGAAATACCAATATCAAGTCATCTGCAAATTAAAAACTGCAAAGTAGTGAAAAAAAAATCAGTAGCATTAGTCATTACTCCTTTCAATGTACCCAAAACCGAGCAATTAGAATACAAAAACAGCCCTTTTGTAACTAACAATCATACCTGTAGCGACAAAAGCCAAAGCCGAAGGGATGAATGGTATCCACCAACCTTGAAGAAAGAAAACAAAGCAAACACCAAATAAAACTACCAGATTGGCGATACCCACTCCCACCCCATACAAGAGTCCTTTACAGACCAAAACCAAGAAACCCCCTAGACTCCCCCAACCCCAAATCCACAAAAACTCTCCCCACTCGGACCATATCCACAACGGTTGTTGTCCATCTTTCACCGCACTCAGAATCTGACTAACCATCTGAGCATGAATAAAGACACCACGCATCTCCATAGTCTGATTTGAATTCCGAGTAAAAGGAGTGCGGAAATTATCTTTAACGCTAGGGGCAGTAACACCAATCAAAACTACCCGGTCTTTAACCCAACTCGGTTCAAATTGATCCGTTAGAATCTGTTCTAGGGTAACCCTTTGGGCGATATCACCAGGAGTGCGATAATCCAATAGCATCTGATAGCCAGCATCACTGGTTCCGGAGTAATTACCGGCATAACCAGGCAACGACCTTAAAGAGGTTTCCCCTAATTTCACCTCACCCTCTGGTGTGGGCTTAGGGTCAATCCCCTCTGCGGCTAAGTAATGTAGTGCTAACTGCAAACTTAGAGACTTCTCAGTCTGACAAGGGGAATCACGGTTAAAGGTAGCATACCAAAGATAACGGCGCAGTATCCCATCGGAGTCAATCACCACATCCGTAAAGCCCAAACGTTCCGGTGGCACTTCTGGGGGTGGGGCAATACCACCATAGTTACGAGTGGGGTTACTAGCTTCACACACCGCAAAAAAGTTATCCATCCTTGCCAAGGGATTAGCCAAATCCTGATACTCCTCACTGACCGGAAAATCCCGATAGATATCCAAGCCAATGGCACGAGGGTGATGAGCCTGTAATTTATCCAACAGTTGAGCCAAAGCTGCATCAGACAGGGACCACGTACGCTTCATACCCTGGTCATCCTGATACTGAAAATCCCCCTCAGTTATTTCAACCACTAACAGCCTCGGGTCAACCCCTTGATCGGGTCGCCACCGCATAAATTGGTCATAAGCCTGTAACTCCCAGGGTTGGATTACCCCCAATGGCCGCACCACCATCAGGGCAAGGGTAACCATAAAACTGGCAATCACAGCCGTGCGGGGTAACTGCCAACGAGACTGGTTGATCGGACCATAGCGTAATTCTTTCCAAGTGGGGGGTTGAACGGTAGGGTTTTGGCAAACCACCGGTAACCAACTGGCACAGGGATACTGTTGTTCCCAGCCATGTAATTTTTCCCGCGCTTCTGCCACGGAGCTATACAGAGACTCACCCCGGATGTAAGCTTCTAGAAAATACCGCAAAAACTTGGGTGATACTGGGTCTGGCACTTTCTCGGCCATCACAATCACCTGGGGCAAATACAAATCCTGCTGTGCTGCCAACTGGTAGGCTAAGCCGAGACCATCACAGGAATTAAAGATAGCTAACTGCAACCCTCGTGCGATCGCTTTCTTCAAGGCAAACCGCAGATCATCGATAGTCAACCGTTCGGTCTGATTGAGTTGAATTTCCCCCCGCTGCCCCTTTTGGGAAGTGCCACTGTGACCAGCAAAAAACAGAATATCCCACCCCTGCTCCCATAACTGCTGATTCAACTCAGATGCCTGGGGTTCCTGCCGCCAGGTAATTTGTGCCCCCGCCTTTCCCGCCAACTCCTCCAACGCCTGCTGATCAGCTTGCTGGTTAAGATTGGCACCCTGACCCAAAATTGCCAGAATTTTCACCTTGCCCTTAGGGGTAGGCTGCCGGTTAAGGGGGTTGGGACAATCGTATTCAAGGGCACTCAGGGCAACTTCGGCCTGGGCTTCCGCCAGTAAATCCCAGCGGTGCCAGGGAAACCGACGGAGCCAGGGATTATTGGTCTGTAACAGAAGTTGAAATTTTTTCCCCGAGCGCAATAAGTTATCCCGAATCAAGCGAAAGTCTGGGTCAGTATTGAGCCAGTGATTAAGACTCCCTTCCAAAACCTTAGCGGCTTGCCGACAAGCTGCAAAGGCTTTACCCCGCTGGGATGAATTGGTCACCTGTTCGGGATTGGCACTCAGAGCACGAAATAGCATTTCCAAACTCAGATACCGTTGCTGCCAATGGCGATAACAGTTGAGTAAGTCTCGATTTCCTGACAACCGCCCTTTAATCCTGGTTTGGGACGGAGAATGGATATCCCCTTGCCGAATTTCCAGGGTTGCATCAAACCCGTGATCAAATTCTCCATATAATGTCAAGATTGATAACTGCTTCATTGCCCATCCCTCTTCCAGAATTATGCAGTTTTGGATTACAGATCAAACCTTTCGATAATGCAGGCTTCCCCTAAAGATACCTGAATTCCGAAGTTATCTCCCCGTTGGGCATTCAACTGATATTGAATGAATTCATCATTACTTCTGGCGGTTACTTCGGTAAAAACCTCTCCGGTTACAGTCAGTACAGATAGTTTCAAATTCGGAGGTAAGGTTAGTGCCTCACCCCTGGGATAAACCTGGGCTCGAACGCTGGCAGTTTCCTCGTCAATTTTTCTGACAGTAATAATTAGAACAACAGTATAACCTGCTAGTTCTAGTCCTAAATCAACTAAATCAATGAGTTTAGCTCGTTCTTCCTGGTCTTCGGTATTTTTTCTAAATGCTGGTCTCAGTTGTGGAGAAAGCAAATCGCTAACTGACTGCCAACCTCCTTCAAAAATCCCCTCAAACCATTTCATTAAGTTCAGCACATCTGACTCTTTATGATAGATCGGATAGAGTAGTTGTTCTTCTAGAGACCAGCGCTCTAGACATTGTTGAACCGATAAAATAGGCAAATTATTCCATAAGTATTCCGGTTCTTCTGGAATAATTAAACAAAGGTCAAGAGTCTCGGCACATAACTGTTCTATAGCGTCAATATTTTGAGATTGTGATAAGTTTGCTTGCCTCAATAGTTGGTCTTCTTCAGGGCATAGATTTAATATCAATCGTAAATATCTGACTATTTCTATCGCCTCTATACCTTGCACTATTATAGCTTCATGTAGAAATCGATTTAGGCTTTTATTCGTGACATAGCCGTAAATTTGCCTAGATTCAATGATTTCGAGCAATCTTAGCGTATCTTCCAGGAAAGGTTCTCTATCTAACAGGAGATTCATCAAAACTCCTAGACTTACCAAAACTACCATCATAGATAAATCTCCTGGGGTTTTTAGTAGTTATCTTCAGAGCATGGAGCAATCTCAGGGTTGATTGAGGGCTTTTTAACTTTTAGTCGCCGACGCAAGGGCTTTTTAACTTTTAGTCGCCGACGCAATCGAGCTGATGCAAGTTCCGGTTTTTCTGGTAATTGGTTAATTAACTGTTCAAGAGAATCGATTTTACTAATCTCCAAGCTTCCTTCCAGTGCAGTTTTAGCAAATCCTAGCAGTTTAGCTTGATTACTTGATTGATTAATTTCTACTACCACATAACCAACTCGGTCTTGGCGACTTTCTGGCGGTATGTCACAAACTTGGTCACCAGGTAAAACAGGACGACATTCCAATTTACCCCAATCTTTAACCATTACATTCATCAGCGATCGCAGGGCTGGATTGCTGCTATCACTTGCTGGTTCAGTTTCTACTTCCAGACACTGTAAGTAGAAATTTACCGCATAAACGGCTAATGTATTTAGGTAAACGTCTTGAGCTTTGCCCGGTTCGTGCTGTTCCCGACTAAAGGTTTTTGCCACCTGATACCAATCTCTGGTAATAGGCACAGAAAATGTCAAATGTTCCGTTAAGTTATTCATTGTTACTCTCTCGATACATTTAATCTTGTTTGTGAGTTATTCCTGCAAGTATTCCTTAAACTTGTCAGCAAAATGCTTGCAAGAGCGCCAGTAGAAACTTTGCACCGTTGACGCTTGCTTTGGCTTTAACCCAACTGCTACAGCAGTCTGTTGCCAACTATTCCGGTCTAGATATAAAAGAGCTATAGTTCTGAAGTTGGCTTTAGGATGATCTTCAACGTGTTTGCTGGCAAACAGCCCGTTAGGATCTTCTTCAATACACTGACGTATAAGCTGTGAAGGTAACGGAGTGTCTTCTGGTTGGGCAACGGTATCTAAATAGGTCATACCTGATTGATTGACTTTACCCCCATCGGAAGAGTTTATTGGTGCATCTAGGGAGTATTCCCGTCCCCGTTTGGTATGTCGTGCCATTGCATCAATCAACCGCCACTTGAGAACACTATTAATCCAGTTAATCACCGGAGCTGTCGGTTGATAAGTGTCAATTTTTTTAAACACATACAACCAAGTCTCTTGAAGTGCTTCATCGTAAACCTCCTGGGGAGTGTCATATCTCCTGGGAGATAATCTGCCGGATGCTTGAATCATTTGAATCAGCCGAGTCAGGGCTAGACGACGGCCACGGCTTTTTGGGGAATGCTGTTTAGCTTCCAAAGCTAGCTGTTGCAGTCGTTCCTCCAGTTCGTCCATAGGTTAACTCCATCTCATCCATCTCCTTGATGCACCTTAGTTTCTAAATAACTAACGGTGGCCAACCCCGGATTCTATGCAAAGTCGGAAAAAATTTTTCAAATGGGCTCTCTAGGGGGATTTGGCATGGAATCGGTCTTTGAGAAAGTTAACAAAAACAGATGAGGCTGTTGTTTTTTCTCCCTGCCCATGTATAATCCTAAAACCATCAAGCATTGGCTCGTCGGACTGATTGCTATTCCTGTAATCTGGTCAGCCTACTGCGAGTATGAAAATAAACCCTTTACCCAAGCCAGTGATGTGATCAATACCCTGGTACAAGTTACAGTATTAGTCGATGCCCTTATCAAGCAAGAAGACTCAGACAATAACTAATTGTATGCTTTTAGCTGGTTTTGAATGCTGATGTGGAACTGGCATCTTGGTAGAACTGGCATCTTGCCAGTTTCATTTCCTTGCTGATGTAGAACTGGCATCTTGCCCGTTTCATTATAGTCAACTAACTATAAATGACCAGTTGTATAATCGGAATAGATGGCGGTGCCAGTAAAACCCTTTGTGTAGTCATCAACCACCAAGGTCAAGTCCTAGGTCGAGGAGAAGCCGAAGCCTCAAATTATCACACCGTTGGTCTCAACACCGCTTTCGCCTCCATAGAATCAGCCATTCGCCTCGCCACCCAAGACGCTTCCGCTAAACTGTCCATAGAATCAGTCACAGTGGAAGCCATTTGTTTGGGATTAGCGGGTGTTGGTCGTCCACGAGATAGAGAAGTGGTGCAAGGCTTCGTCCAACAGTTGTTGTCAAGTCAGACAATTCCGGTCACTTGGGCATTACTCCCCTCTAATGTTGTTATTTGTGATGATGCTTTGATTGCCTTAGTGGGGGGAGTCGGTAAGCCTGTGGGAGTTGTTGCGATCGCAGGCACCGGCTCAATCATTTTTGGACGCAATGCCCAGGGAAACACCAAGCGAGTTGGTGGCTGGGGACATATCCTAGGAGATGTTGGCAGTGCCTATCACATTGCCGTCTCTGGATTACGAGCGGCTATCAACGCCTATGATGGCTGCGCAGTAACTAGTCTAAGAGCAACTAGTCTTCAGGAGCGCTTCACCACCCATTTTAACTTATCAAACTTTAATTATATCACAGATATCATCTATCAGCCAGGGTGGGGTGTCAAAGAAATTGCATCCTTAGCACCAATTGTGGATCAAGCAGCCGCTGAAGGCGATCAGGTAGCCCTTAGCATTATCGAAGATACGGTTAATCAACTAGCAAGAGCTACCCAAGTTGTAATTGAAAGCGTATTTCCTTCTGACTCAGAATGTGAAGTAGTAACCACCGGAAGTGTCTGGCATGGTCTTTCCTCAATCCGTCACCGATTTGAATCATCCCTTGTCATGCTTAGCCCTAATGCTAAAGTGATTTGGCCTCGCCATGAGCCTGCTTATGGTGCCGGTTTGTTAGGATTGCTGAATCTAGGCAAAAGGCAATAGGCAAGCTAGCAATAGGCAAGAGTAACCCACCCCTAACGGTCGAGGTGGGGTGTGGCCTTATTTAATTAATTGGGCAAATGTTGAGTAAACTCATCTAGGGAGTTAACGGTTAATGCTGTAGCCATCAACTCTTCTAATTGTTCGAGAGTTAAGGCTTGAATTCTGACGGATATCTCGACAGGAATCTCTGAAAATCGCAGTTTAAGGATGCGCTCTAAACTGCCTCGACGTTCTTGTTGGATGCCTTGTTCAATGCCTTGTTCAATTCCTTGTTCAATCCCTTGTTCAATCCCTTGAGCAACACCCTCTTGTAAAATCTCTTGATACCAGGGCGATTCTCGTAATACTGTCATATCCCACCTCATGATTTGTTGAATTAAAGGTATCTCTAACACGAAGCTAGCAAAAAATGCTAAGAGCGGTTCTAGTTGATTCAAGGTTTGATCCGCTCGTAGCGCCTGCACCGCTGAGCGCAATTTTGATTCACTACCACCTCCTTTTAAGATCGGGACAAATGGAAATAAGGGAGGCAAAGGTTGTCCTAATACTAATTCAGCATCTACTTCCCACAGATTAATTACCCGATAATCTTGACGGGCTTTTAATCCCATGAATTCACTGTCGTAACAATTTTCAATAGTAACCGTGGATGGGGGTGGCAAGATGTTAATTAATACCGGATAAGCGGATAGGTTGTATTTTTCCTCAGCTAAGGCCACATAATTGCGCATTCGCTGAGGCATCTTCTGGTCATAGCGTAGTTGTAATTCATTAAGAATCAGAAATTCGGAGTGTTCAGGACTAGACGCTTTAACAATGACATCGCTTTCGCGACTAATCCATTGAAACTCAGCATCCAGTAACTGAGATGCCCGCACTTGGGAATTACCGGTTACCCATTGCACCCAAGCATTAGGAGCTAGACTGATTAGGCGTTTGCTACCAATATCTACAGGTTTTGCCATACAATATAATTGACCGAATCAAGACTAATTATTGACTTACGCCCACCCCACGGTCGAGGTGGGGTGTGGCCTTATTTAATTACTTGGGCAAATGTTGAGTAAACTCATCTAGGGAGTTAACCGTTAATGCTGTAGCCATCAACTCTTCTAATTGTTCGAGAGTTAAGGCTTGAATTCTGACGGATATCTCGACAGGAATCTCTGAAAATCGCAGTTTAAGGATGCGCTCTAAACTGCCTCGACGTTCTTGTTGGATGCCTTGTTCAATCCCTTGAGCAACCCCTTGTTGGATGCCTTGTTGAATCCCTTGAGCAACCCCTTGTTGGATGCCTTGTTGAATCCCTTGAGCAAGACCCTCTTGTAAAATCTCTTGATACCAGGGTGATTCTCGTAATACTGTCATATCCCACCTCATGATTTGTTGAATTAAAGGTATCTCTAAAACAAAACTAGCAAAGAATGCTAAGAGCGGTTCTAGTTGATTTAAGGTTTTATCCGCTCGTAGCGCCTGCACTGCTGAGCGCAATTTCGATTCACTACCACCTCCAAATAAAATTGGGACAAATGGAAATAAGGGAGGCAAAGGTTGTCCTAATACTAATTCAGCCTCTACTTCCCAGAGATTAATTACCCGATAATCTTGACGAGCCTTTAATCCCATGAATTCCCTGTCGTAGCAATTTTCAATAGTAACCGTGGTTGGAGGCGGTAAGATGTTAATTAATACCGGATAAGCGGATAGGTTGTATTTCTCCTCAGCTAAGGCCACATAATTGCGCATTCGCTGAGGCATCTTCTGGTCATAGCGTAGTTGTAATTCATTGAGAATCAGAAATTCTTGATGTTGAGGACTAGAAGCTTTTACAATCACATCGCTTTCGCGACTAATCCATTGAAATTCAGCATCCAGTAACTGAGATGCCCGCACTTGGGGATTACCGGTTACCCATTGCACCCAAGCATTAGGAGCGAGACTGATTAAGCGTTTGCTACCAATATCTACAGGTTTTGCCATACAATTGATCCAATTAAGACTAATTATTGAATTACGCCCACCCCACGGTCGAAGTGGGGTGTGGCCTTATTTAATTACTTGGGCAAATGTTGAGTAAACTCATCTAGGGAGTTAACCGTTAATGCTGTTGCCATCAACTCTTCTAATTGTTCAAGAGTTAAGGCTTGAATTCTGATGGATATCTCTGAAGGAATCTCTGAAAATCGCAGTTTAAGGATGCGCTCTAAACTGCCTCGACGTTCTTGTTGGATGCCTTGTTCAATCCCTTCTTGGATGCCTTGAGCAACACCCTCTTGTAAAATCTCTTGATACCAGGGTGATTCACGTAATACTGTCATATCCCACCTCATGATTTGTTGAATTAAGGGTATCTCTAAAACAAAACTAGCAAAGAACGCTAAGAGCGGTTCTAGTTGATTCAAAGTTTGATCCGCTCGTAGCGCCTGCACCGCTGAGCGCAATTTCGATTCACTACCACCTCCTTTTAAGATCGGGACAAATGGAAATAGGGGAGGTAAAGGTTGTTCTAATACTAATTCAGCCTCTACTTCCCAGAGATTAATTACCCGATAATCTTGACGAGCCTTTAATCCCATAAATTCCCTGTCGTAACAGTCAACGATTGTGACCGTGGTTGGGGGCGGCAAGATGTTAATTAATACTGGATAAGCGGATAGGTTGTATTTCTCCTCAGCTAAAGCCACATAATTGCGCATTCTCTGAGGCATGTTCTGGTCATAGCGTAGTTGTAATTCATTGAGAATCAGAAATTCTTGATGTTGAGGACTAGAAGCTTTTACAATCACATCGCTTTCGCGACTAATCCATTGAAATTCAGCATCCAGTAACTGAGATGCCCGCACTTGGGGATTACCGGTTACCCATTGCACCCAAGCATTAGGAGCGAGACTGATTAAGCGTTTGCTACCAATATCTACAGGTTTTGCCATACAATTGATCCAATTAAGACTAATTACTGAGTTAAACCCAGGGCTGTTTATGGGGTTCAACTAAAATTTGATTAGTGAAGAGTTGGGCTTTTCAGACTTCCCAAACTTCCTGCTTCTTAAGATTCTTCGTCTGTAGACTCGCCCTCTATAGACTCGCCCTCTATAGGGTCTCCTAAATCGAAGATGATAATAAATTTTTCATCGGGCATCAGTCGTTTAAGAGCCTGCAAGTGACCTTCGGCGTCAGAACGGTTCCGAAAACGACGAACAACCATCCGCTGCATCTTCGGCAATAGCCTAATGATCGCCCATGGATATAGGCGTTGAGAGTAGGACATAAAATATTAGGTATCTCCTTAACTGGGGCTCCAGAGCCAGCCTGTAGCCGGGAGAAACTGTCGGCTGGCTCTTACCGTGGAACGTTTTAGCGCCCACGGTAATTTTATTATAACACAAAAAAACCTTTATTATAACATTTTTTGAAAACTTTTGTAACAAATTTTTTCGGGAGTCGGGAGTCGGGAGTCGGGAATCGGGAACAGGGAGTAGTGGAGTGGAGAAAAATCCTGTGTACTCAATAATCAATTAGTTAATTCGAGATAACTATATGTGATGGGAGCTTGGAGCTGCTACGCGATTGACCTTGGCCTTTTGGCCACGCTACGCGAACGGTCATGCTCTTTGCGATGCTCCTTGCCGCTACGCGATTGGCCGTAGGCCACGCTAAAAGCGATTGACCGTAGGTCACGCTACGCGATTGGCCGTAGGCCACGCTACGCGAACGCATTCCCAATTCCCAATTCCCAATTCCCGATTCCCGATTCCCGATTCCCGACTCCCGATTCCCGAAAATAAATGCTCCGTGTAAGATTGTGTATCAGCCGGATAATCCACTGGATTGTGGTGCTCGTTTGTGGATTGAAACCTTCTGTGATATTCACTTTATTTCTTGATGCAATAGCGAGTGGGGGAAACCACGGCAGTCGCTCATGGGGGAGACCCCCAAGACCGCGCTGCCTCCCCAAGACCGCGCTGCATCGCTGGTGGTAGTTTTCCGGCTACTAGCTAAGTTGGTCAAGGGTTTTTATCGAATTCTTTTTGACAAGATTCTATATGATGATGCTTATTGTTATAAGCATATTGTAGAGGATATTTGCTAGAAATAGAGATTTTATCCCAACTTATTCGATACCACTTCGATAAATTTATTGGGTCAACACTTTCGACCTGTGGTATAAAATCAAGGCCATAAGAAATTCCAGTTACATCTTTCAGTATATTACGCCGTACAACTCCTCTCAAACAAACTATATAATCACTGTGAAACCTATATTTTTTACCTAATATAGTATTTCCTTGCTTCTGGAAAATCAGATATAGATTAGAGCCTTTGTTCTGCTGGTAAAAATAGATGCCATCAGTAAAGCCTTCTACTCCAACTAATTGTCTCCACTTTTTTTCCCACTTAAGGATCGCATCTTGAGCTTTATTATAGACAGAGGTTGATGAAGGAATTTTTTTTGCCAAGTTAATTGCTAATTTATAATTTTCATCAACGGGTTTCAACTCCTGAGTTTTTACCACTTTCTCTGCTTGAGCCAACTGTCCTTGAGCACACTGATTTAGAAAAGCCCGTGCATTATAGGATTGGTGGGAAGTTTCAGGAATGTCTAGAGCTTTGTTCATACACTCGACAAAGTCTTTATTGATGATCAGGTCTTCCATCGTTTTAACAAATGTTTGCTCTTGATGAAATAGCCATTGCTGATACCCAAAAATGACTCCCTCACCAGTAATGAAAAGTGTTGCAATACCGATTCCCATCCATAAAAAATTCTTAACTAAAGATCTAGGTGGATTCTCCGGGTTTACTAGCTTCTGATCTTGTTTGTAATTTTGCATCTGATGACTATAGTATTTATATGTCTACAGATTCTAACCACTCCTCAAGTGATTGAAAAGGATCTGATCCCTTAAAGGCCATTCCTTACAACTTCAGATTTCCCTGTCCGTACATTGCTCAAAACTGCCACACACTTGTTTCCCCCGTACTAGCGTTCGCGTAGCGAACGCATCCAGCGACCATATCCTAAACTCTTCCTTTTATTCCCGATTCCCAATTCGCGCATTCTAAATTCGCGCATTCTAAATTCGCGCATTCCCTCAAGTTGTCAATTTTTATTTTTTCCCTTTAACTAGTAATATCAGAATAGTTAAAACCGAATCCACTGATAAACAAGTGCGTTGGAACCACTGAAGCAGCATCTCTATTAGGAATTTCTTCTCGACGATTGCGCCAACTCCTAGAAAAATCGCGTCCGGGGTGCCTATAAAAGCGGGAAATTCTAGATTATTCCTCTGTTCAACTATTTGCTAAGTCAGTCAAGGGATTTGCTCAACGAAGTGTTTTCGACAAGATTCTATATTATGATGCCTATAATAATAGGCATATTGTAGAGCGTCATTGCTAGACTTAGACGCTTTATCCCAACTTATTCGATACCACTTAGATAAATCTATTGGGTCAATATCTTTGATCTCTGGCCTAAAATCAATACCATAAAAAATTCCAATTACTTCTTCAACTAGATTACGCCGTATAACTCCTCTAAAACAAAGAATATCATCACTTTGAAAAGTATATCTTGTCCCTAAGATAGTATTGCCTTGCTTTTCGATAATAATATATCTATCAAATTCTTTCTCATTATGGTACAAATAGATGCCATCAGTAAAACTTTCTACTCCAACTACTTGTTTTAACTTTTCGTTCCACTTAAGAATCGCATCTTGAGCTTGATTATATACAGACGTTGATGAAGGAATTTGTTTAGCCAAGTTAATGGCTAATTTATAATTCTCATCAACGGGTTTCAACTCCTGTGCTTTTACCACTTTCTTGGCTTGCTCCAACTGTCCTTGAGCACACTGATTCAAAAAAGCTTGCGCATTAGAATAGTTGTCAGAACTTTCAGGAATTTCTAGAGCTTTGTTCATACACTCGACAAAGTCTTTATTAATGATCAGGTCTTCCATCGTTTCCACAAATACTCGCTCTTCATCATGAGATAGCCATTGCTGATAGCCAAAAATGACTCCCTTACCAGTAATGAAAAGTGTAGCAATACCGATTCCGAACCATAAAAAATTCTTAACTAAAGATCTAGGTTGCTTTGGTTGCTTTGGTTGGTTCTGATCTTGCTTTTGATCTTGTTTGTAATTTTGCATATGATGACCGTAGTACTTATATGTCTAAAGAATCTAGCTATTCTTAAAGTGATTGAGAAGGATCTGATCCCTTAAAGGTCATTCCTTTCCTCCTTTATGTCTTATTTAACATAGACTTTGCAGTACCCCTAAGGGTACCTTTTGTACTCAAATAGCGGTTTCTTCCCGATTCCCGATTCCCTACTCCCTCAAGTTGTCAATTTCTCTTTTTTCCCTTATACTAGTATTATCGGAATAGTTAAAGGGGAGGGGAGAGAACAGATGAACAAGTGCGTTGGAACTACTGAAGCGGCATCTCTATTAGGAATTTCTTCTCGACGATTGCGCCAACTTCTAGAGAAGGGTCGGGTGCGGGGTGCCTATAAAAGCGGGAAATTCTGGATTATTCCTCTGTTCAACCATTTGCCACAAATTACCAAAGGTAATCGTGGACCAAAGGGGAAATGGCGCACTAGTCGTCCGCCAGCTTTAGCGAAGATTAATGTCAATCGCAATCACATTGGCTCGAATATGAAGAAAAGCCCGGAAGACCGGAAGCCAGTGATTTCAGTTAAACGAAAGGGCACTAATCTTTACGGTAATGAAGTGGAAATCCTAGGTCCGTGTAAGATTGTGTATCAGCCGGATAATCCACTGGATTGTGGCGCTCGTTTGTGGATTGAAACCTTCAGTGATATCCACTTTGTTGGTGGTAGTTTTTCGGCTAGTAGTTGAGTTGGTTATTGTAGAACGGCTAATTCCATTTACAATAGGCGGGTGTTAACCCACCCATGTACATTTGTGTTATTAAGTTTAAGCTAGGATTCGCTAGCCTCAACTAATAACCGTATTTGATTGATTAAGACCGCGCGCTAATACTTAGAGGGGTAGTCATTTACGATTTGCGTCTAACCCCCAAGGTAAGCCTTTATCGATAGCATCCCGAACATGTTCTTTGAAATAATTATCAATATTGCTGAATAGTCTCCGTCCTCCTTTTTCATTCGTCCAGGGATAATCGCCTCGTCCCTCTCCAATTGTAGAAACCCAAACCGCACCATCTTTTTCAATGACTTGTCTAACAACTCGACCTGGAAAAAGAGTATGAGTTGGTAACGTGTAGTTAATAGCCATAAAATTTTCTGGTTTTACCATTACTACGACCTTATCTTCATTACCAAAGATAGAAGTAACCGTATTATCTGGCAGATATTGAACATCTAAGTCAACTACCATACAGTTTGAAACTGAATTGGAATCCTGTTCTGTTCTAGCGGGTGCAGTAAATTGAGCCTGTGACATCATCTCGTCAAAGACATTTTTTCGTGTACATCCTTCTTCTCCAATCTCACATATTTTATTGCTTGGGTTTGAATCAGTGTTTGGAATTGTAGAGTAATAATGATATCTATCTTTTAAAAAATTTTCCTCATGTGGTTTTGAGGTGAAGGAGGAATCATTTTTTAAGATATCATTCCTGGCAATTCGTTCTTTATTATCCTTGTTAGGCAAAACAAATGGATCATCAAAATTGTCTAGGTATAAGTGATGATTAAGGTTAAAATCAGGCTCATCCTTGCAAGGAATGTTTTCCTTGTACGGAGTATTTTGAGATACTACAACACCTGTATTAGAACAATGGATAGTATACCACCATCGAGTGCCCTCATCACGATTACCAATTACCTTAACTCCCACATACTTCGCGTTATCGGGAAGGTTACCAATACGTTTAGTATCACGCCCTGACTTTGGTCCTACTCCGAAAATACGAGACCCTTCATAGAAAATTTCTAGTCTATCCGGAATAGTAAAAAACTCATACTCTAAGGCAACTTTTGGGTTTGTGCCTGGTGGGATTTTAAAGAGGTCAGTCCGAACTTCGCTCGCTCCCTTGTAAGTATGCTTAACATTGCATTGGACTGGAGCTTGACAACTAATTGCTTGTATGGTTTGATTTCTGCTATCGGGTAGTAGAGAGTCTGCTAATCCTTCTCTACCGAAAGTTCCAGCCCAGGCCAGGAGTCTTGCTTCATCAGAAGTACCTAATTGTGCTAGGTTTAAGTTCTTTAAATTAGCATTATCCAGTGTTGCTTGTAAGAGCTGCTTGACATTGGATTCACATTTTTGCTTTCCTGTGTTCTTTAATGCTATATAATTTTCTGAGGGGTTAGCATTTGCTTGAGACAAGGTTATGGTTTCTATGGTTTGCCCGGATGCACCATAAATAATAGCCTGACTATTGCTAAATTCAGCTTTAGTGCCATCAGCTAAAATGATCGCCTGCACTTTATTTTGGTCATCGTATTCAATTTTGAATTCAGATAACCGCTCTTTAATTTCTGATTCCTGTAGTGGGCTTTGTCCACCTACAACGGCTTTTGGTTTCGGAACTGAAACACCTTTAAAGGCAATCTCATAGATCCGAAATTCTTCTTCTGGTAAGTTTACCTGCATCCGTTGTTCTGCCCCTGTGGATGGAGAAACGATTAGCACTTCGTTATATCCGGCAGAATAGGGTGTCTGTTGAATAACACCATAATCTTTAGCCAGGGCTCCAAACAGTCGATCCACCAACTCTTCAATTGAACGGGGAATGCCATAGGGAATAATTTCATCTACTGCGTCATCAATCGTGTCATTTATCACGTCTTCGATTTCTTCATTAATTCCCCCAGGAAGTTTGGGAACTTTAATCTTTGGAATAAGATCGTCTAAACCAAAGGCCCAGGTGTAATTGGCTGAAAACACTATGGATAATGTGACTAAGGATGACTGAAATATCAGCTTTCGGATTGAGAACTTGGTTCGGGATACTTGTGCCATGATCAGTGTGTAGGAATGGAACAATTATCTGAAGAGATATCTGATAGAGACGTTGAGCGTTATGATAAATCTTCTAGATATAGAGCACCTGGAAACTGAATCTGTAAATCACTGGAAGCGTTATTTGGCTGTTTAATAATTTAGTTGGACTGTAAAAAAGTCCAGTAGGGTGCGTGATAAGACGGGCTCCCTCTAATTTTCTAGGTAGCCAGTATTGGGACAGTCCGTCCCGTAACGCACCACTGGCTCAAACAGCATGGATTGAGATGCATCCCTTTTAGAGTGACCTGTAGACGATTACAGCATCTTGCACATTACGATTAGTAAGTGGCTCCCATCAACTTACTAATCGTGACAATTTTTAAGCAGACTTAAGCATTGAATAATAAGGGTTGGATTGATTACAATCTCAAATCAAATTATCAATCAGATAGTTAATATAATATTTTCTACCTCGACTATATTAACTAGACATACACTCAATGTAGGCGAAGCTTTGATGAAGTATTACTCAAGTTTTATTAATATTGAGTTAAGCAGGGCTTTCACATTTCATCCTAAAAGGGTGACAAGCATACTGTAACTCTTGTAAAATCTAGTAAGTAGATAGGTTAAATTATCCGTTAAATAGTGTTTAATTCACATATGTGAAAACCTTTTGAATACAGACTTCCAGCTTCATTCTCGAATTCTGAAGTTTAACCTGTATTTATGGCTACCTATCCTATAATTTTGATAATCTACATTAAATGGATAATTTGCGGAGCATGCAAGGAAAATCTTTCTTAGGATTGGCAGCTTAGCAGCTTTCATAGTTGGTAGCCAGGGGAGGATTAATGCTCAAGTGCCGTCACAGCTATTGTAATCTTGGTATAACTAAGGTATAATGAAAAATGAGGTCTTATTTATAAGGTCACTATGAAAACTGAAATTTCACTTCCAGACTCAGTTTTTGAAGAGGCAGAAGCCCTTGCTAAAGAGATGGGCTTGTCCCGTAGTGAACTCTACCTAAAAGCATTAAAAGCTTATCTTAAAAGGTACAATCGCTATCAAATTTTACACAAGCTGAATGAAGTCTACTCTAAAGAGAATTCTGAGCTAGATCCAGTGATGGCAAAGATACAGTTCATGTCTCTGGCTCATGAGGAATGGTAATGTATCGTCCTAACGCTTACCACTAAGCTGATGAGTGCGATCGCACTATTGCCTATTGCCTATTGCCTATTGCCTATTGCCTTTTGCCTTTTGCCTTTTGCCTTTTGCCTTTTGCCTATTGCCTCACTTCGCTTCCATCCAATTTTCCCCAGCATGTATTTCCACAACTAAAGGAACACTTAACTCAACTGCGGATTCCATAGTTTCCCGAATTTTTACCTGCAATTCTTCCCATTCATCAGGGGGAATTTCAAAGATTAATTCATCATGGACTTGTAATAGCAACCGCGCCTCGTATTTCTGTAATACTTGATACAAATTAATCATAGCAATTTTGATTATATCAGCGCTAGAGCCTTGGATCGGGGAATTAGCTGCTGCTCTTAATGATCCAGCATCATAAGGATTGATACTCTTAAGTTGGTCGAGATCAATCTGATCGAGAGGCTTGCCTTGCAGCCTTTTAAGACTGTTACCACCAAAGCTAAAGTAGCGACGGCGTCCGAGTATAGTTTCTACGTAGCCTTGTGCGATCGCTTTTTTCTTGGTTTCCTCTAAATAAGCAAACACCAAAGGATAGCGTTGGTTCAATCGATCAATAAATTCTTTTCCTTCAGCTGTCGATACCTTAGCTTCCCGAGCAAACCGCTGGGCTCCCATGCCGTAAATTACGCCAAAATTAATTATCTTACCCAAGCGCCGCTCTTCAGCAGTAATGTCTTCTTTATCAAATAACATTTGCGCTGTCAAGGTATGGACATCCGCTTGAGTTTGATAAGCTTCCACTAGCACTGGCTCTTGGCTCAAGTGGGCTAGGATTCGTAACTCAATTTGGGAATAGTCAGCGGATACCAACAGCCAACCGGATTCTGGAATAAAACCCTTCCGAATCTGGCGACTAAAATCAGTACGAATAGGAATATTTTGTAAATTAGGACTAGATGAAGATAGTCTACCAGTTGTGGTCACGGTCTGATTAAAATCCGTATGTACTCGTTTAGTATCGGAACGCATCAGTGCTGGTAAAGCATCCACATAAGTAGATTTCAATTTAGATAAACTACGGTATTCCAGAACAGCATCTACTACTGGATGGTCTCCTTGTAATTTAGCTAAGATAGTAGCATCGGTAGAGTAACCAGTTTTAGTTTTACGAGACTTCCTACGATCTAACCCTAGTTTCTCAAACAGTAACTGACTCAGCTGTTTAGGGGAACCTAAATTGAATTCTTGTCCAGCATCTTGATAGGCTTGCTGTTTAATTGCCACTAAATCCTTTTCGAGCTGTTGAGAGAACTGTTCCAGATAATCCTTATCAATACTAATCCCCTGGTATTCCATATCAGCTAATACCGGTTCGAGGGGTTGCTCTACCTCTAGCAACAATTCCTGCAGAGCTGGAATTTTCGCCAATTCTTCTCGTAATTTAGAAACTATTCCGAAGGTGGTATAAGCATCCATCCCACAGTAATCGGCTACCGTGGGAATGTCTAAATCTCCGATAGTTTTCCCTTTTGGAACTAAGTCCTCATAACTTTTTGCTTCTATTCCTAAATAATGCAGCCCTAGGTCACTAAGTTTATGGCTAGTTTCGGGATTGAGTACATAACTCGCTAGCATCGTATCGAATACCACTCCTGCTAGCTGCTCAATCCCATTACAACGGAACACTAGTCGGTCAAATTTACTATTTTGTAAGACTTTGGGATAATCTGAGCTTTCTAAAATTGGACGTAGGGATTCTAAGACTATATCCTTATCTAAATTAGTCCCATCTTTATGACCGATAGGAATATAAGCAACATCAGTAAATTCTTTTCCCCAACAACAGCCAATCCCTACCAACTGAGCATCCCGTGGTTCCAAATCACTGGTTTCTGTATCCCAAGCCACAGGATTTCCAGCATCGGTATAGTATTTTAGCTGTTCAACTAATTGATTGAGCTTGTCTACGTTATCGATAATTTGTGGTTGAATCGAACCAGTATTAGACCCTTGCTCTTGAAACTCTTCCGTTTCCGCTACACTGAAAAAGGAAATATCATCATCTTCCTGAGTATCAGTATTGCTATCAGTATCGCTATCAGTATCACTATCAGTATCATTTGGGTCATTAGTTTGGATATCCTCTAGCACTACGCCACCAAAGCGCTGCTGTAGTTTATCTATTTGACTGATAAATGACTTTAACTCTAACTTCTCCAATAGCGGTTTGAGCACCTTAGGGTCAAATCCTTGGAGCTGAGACTGGTCTAAATCAATATCGACAGGAGTATCAAATCGCAATTGAGCCAAATAGCGAGCATGTTCGGCATCTGACTTACCGACTTCCAGCTTTTTCTTAACCGCACCCTTAATACTATCAAGGGAAGCATAAATATTATCCAGGTTTTGGTATTCTTTGAGTAACTTAACTGCAGTCTTTGCTCCGATGCCCTTAACTCCAGAAATATTATCGGATGGATCGCCACAGAGGGCTTTATAATCCACGACTTGAGAGGGTAAGACTCCCAATTTTGCTTCTACTTCTTCTACGCCATATTCCGTAGGTCCAACTGTAGCACCCCCTCTAGCAAAGGGACCACTGAGATATAAAACGCTAATCCCTTTATCTGGAGCAACGAGTTGAAATAAATCGCGGTCGCCAGATACAACTTTGACACGATAGCCTTGATCAGTAGCTTGGTGAGCTAAGGTTGCCAATACATCATCAGCTTCATAACCAGGAGAGGTTATTACTGGGATTCTTAACCCTTCCAGTAACTGCTGGAGATTCTTGACATCTGGGATGAAATCTTCTGGTGTTTCGCTGCGATTGGCTTTATAACTAGCATCGGCTTGTTGGCGAAAGGTGGCTTCTTTGGTATCGAAAGCAATTGCGATCGCATTCGGGTTTTCTGACTCCATTACCTCTAGCAAGGATTTAATGAAGCCAAAACAGACACTGGTCGGAATTCCAGTTTTAGTCCGTAATCCACCCTGACGACTTTTGGCAAAAGCAAAATAGGAGCGAAAAGCCAGAGAATGACCATCAATTAGGATCAGTAGCGGGGATGCTGCCATTGGGTCATCATCAGGAACCGGGGGAGAATTGTCAGAAGAAGTAGTAGATCTAGGCATAGCCCTATTGTAGCGGTATTGTAGGGATGGCTTGTTTGTTGGCAGCCAGGGAATTCCGGATTAAGTGAGGCTGAGCAGGTAATTAACAAAGGTTGAATCGTTAACCGTCTAGGGTCTTGGTCAACTAGCTAGTCTTTAGTTAACTATATTTAATTAAATACTATTCCGTTAGGGGGCTGGTTGTATCTCGGGGATGCGAACGCATAAGGAGGAAACTGGCAAGATGCCAGTTCTACACAAGATGCCAGTTCCACCCCTGATGGCCATTCCACAAATAAGGAGGAAACTGGCAAGATGCCAGTTCTACACAAGATGCTGATTCCACAAATAAGGAGGAAACTGGCAAGATGCCAGTTCTACACAAGATGCCAGTTCCACCCCT
>NZ_CEYLVT010000016.1:0-41856 GCF_982860115.1 Moorena sp. | reverse complement strand
GGAGGAAACTGGCAAGATGCCAGTTCTACACAAGATGCCAGTTCCACCCCTGATGCCTATTCTACAGGTGCGACCCAAGGCCGCGAGGGATTGTTCGCGGCCTTGGAGGGGCGCACCTATTGTGTTTTATCGAATTGTGTTTTATCGAGTATAAGAAACAGTTATAGCACTACGCATTCAGATGTTTGACATTCATAAACTCCGAAACGTTAGTCTAGCTGACTTCTGACTTCTGACTTCTAACTTCTGACGCTAAGCGTAGCGTTATATACCGAATTGGAGAGCATCAATCCTAGCCAGGGAACTTGCTAGAAAGAGTCTAGGTCATATATAACGTCATAATGGATCAAAGCCTGGTCATTTTGTCAAATAATTGTTACGATTCTTCATTAAAGGTCAGATAGGTTAACGGTTGATACATTTACCGATACCTAGCCTGATCTAAACTAGGGCTGCTCTAGCCAGCCAAAACCCATCATTAGTTTTTAAGGAGCTCAACTATGTCTAAACCAGTAGAACTTTCCCTAGAACAAAAATTTAACCTGCGGTCCTTTGAATCTCAGGTCCAGAAAATGAGCCGTGAGCAAGCTCAAGAATTCCTAATCAAACTCTATGAGCAAATGATGATGCGTGAAACAATGTACAAAGAAGTCCTAAAACACGAGTGGGGATTATAGCTAAACCCCTAGTCTGATTGTTATTCACCTTAATTGAGTCGCGACCTCCTTCTCTTGCTCAATTCCGTAGGTAGGAAAGGAGCTGGGGATGCTGGGGCGTCAACTCGAATTATATTAAGATTTAATTAAAATTAGAATTAATTGATTCAACTTATTGTTAGCTAAAGATAATCTTAAATAATATCACCGCAAGCTTGCTTAAAGGAAATAAGATTGGGAATAACCTAATTCACTCTAGGCAAGTCAGGAACAATAGTTTATAAAATTGTATAAATTAATGCAAAACTATCCAAAGTAATTGTAAATTGATCTAGTCTCGAAGAAACTCTAAGAAAAAGCCATCCTCCCTGCATATGTTTCAGCATTGCCTAATCTGCACCGATTTCTCTGACGGTTTATATCGGCTAGTAGAGTTTGTCCCCAGTTTAGCGGCTGGTGGGCTTAAGAAAATCATCTTCTGCCACTTTGTTCCGCTTTGGGAAGAGGGAGAAATACCTCGCATTGATGAAGAAGGAATAGAACAAGCTCGTCAGCGCTTTGAAAAAGGTTTGACCAATATACCTGAAGGGGTAGAGGTTCACATCGAAGTGATGTCAGGTCGTCCTAGTGACAGTATTCCTAAAATCGCCAAACGTTACGATGCTGATGTCATACTGATTGGCACCCCAGTGCGCAGCTTATTACAAGAAAAGCTTTTCGGTAGCACTACAGCAACCTTGAGCAAGGAATGTAGTACACCTTTGCTAATGCTGCGACCACAACTGATTTCAGCTTACACCTGCGAAGAACTCGATCTACGCTGCAAACATCTATTCCGGTATTTGCTAATTCCCTATGACGGCACTACAGCGTCTCAATCTGTCGTGGAAAGGGTCAAAGAGTATGCTAAACAAGCACCAGATGACTCACTAAAGCAGTGTATGCTGTTGTGGGTAGTCAGCGAAGGGGGGCGCAGAGAATTATCTAAGGAGCCTCAGTTACAAAAAGCTCAAGACAAGCTAGAACCAGTAAAAGCAGAGTTAGAACAGCTTGGCTTACAGGTCAATACGGACGTACGAGTGGGAAATGCCCGTGAAGAGATTTTAGACACAGCCTTAGAATTTGATATTACTGCGATCGCAATCTCTTCCGATCACAAAGGAAAATTCTTAGATTGGTCAGTGCGTAGCTTAGCCGGTGATTTAATGCGCAGCAGCTGGCACCCTGTTCTATTCTTGCCACCACAAAGCTAGGAATCGAGAGTATGGGGTTTTATCGGAAGTTCTAATAGAATAAAGCCATTCCACTTTTTTAATAGTGAATAATTAATCCAACATATGATCACAAAGATTAGTGGTTGGCGAAAATTACTAGTGGTGTGCATCTCTGTGGCGCTAGCGTTTACAGCTTTTCCTGCGCCATCTTATGCTACTAGTCCTGCGATCGCTCAATTTACCCCATCCTCTCGCTTAGAAAACATCTCATTTGAGAACCAAGCAAAATTCCAACTAGCTGCGGCTACAGACAAATGCCGCAAAGTAGTGACTAGAGGCAGTGATCTCAATGTCCGCAGTGGACCCGGTAGCAATTACCGGATTATCGGTGTCGTCAAAAACGGGTCTGAGGTTACCCTTGAGCAAATAGTAAACCAAGACTGGGCAAAAATTTCTTCTCCCTTGTCAGGTTATATTTCTCAGCAGTATCTCCAATCCTGTCCACCACCACCTAAGCAGGAATGTCGTATAGTTTCGACCAATACTGGCAAGGGTCTGAATGTACGTCAGAGTCCTGGTGGTAGGATTATTGGTGACTTGGACAATGGCACTAAAGTCACGATTATCAATAGCAGTACTAATGGTTGGGTACAGCTTGTCTCTCCCCAAAAGGGTTATGTTTCCGACCGGTATCTCAAACCTTGTCCACCACCTCCTCCCAAAGAAGAATGTCGTCTAGTATCGACTAAGGGTAACCCGCTCAATGTCCGTGCGACCCCTGGTGGTACCATTGTCGGTGTTGTAGAAAATGGTACTAAAATCACTATCAAGGGTACTAGTAGTGATGGTTGGGTACCGATTGTTTCTCCCCAGAAAGGTTATGTGTCTGAGGCGTATCTTCAACCCTGTCCCACCGTCAAAAAAGAGTGTGGTACAGTTACCACTAGTGGTAGTGACCTGATGGTGCGTTCAACTCCTGGTGGTCCCAGTATCGGTACATTAAAAAATGGTACTGAGGTCAAGATTGAGAGTATACGTGCAGATGGCTGGGTGAAGATTTCAGAACCCATAATCGGTTATGTGTCTGGCAAGTTTATTAAAATAAAACCTTGTCCAACACCACCACCATCGGAAGAGAATTGTCGGGAAGTTTCAGCACCACAGGGTTTAAATGTCCGCAAATCACCATCATTTGACGGTGATATTATTGGGATTATTGCTGATGGTTCTAAGGTAACGATTGTTAATCGTGGTAGTAATGGCTGGGTTCCTATTTCTGCCCCCTTACAAGGTTATGTTACTGGCAAGTATCTGATCTATTGTCCTGAGTTTAAGGCACAAGAGCCGTCAGGACCAGTAGGTTAAGCCTTAGATCTAGCAGAAGTCAGAAGTCAGAAGTCAGAAGTCAGAAGTCAGAAGTGAAACTCTTGCGCTTACTTAGGTTTGAGACTTTTGTCATGTCCGCGCCTGCCCTGGCGACTGCTAGATCTCGCAGCATTGTTGATAGGCGATGCAGCTAAGATTGTAGGGTGCGTCAATGACGCACCCTAGTGTTGATATTTAGGTATCGAGGGTATAGGTTGCTACAGTTTCACGTCCACCGTCGGAAAAATGTATTGTCTTGCCAAGCAGAAGCTGTGCGTGCTTCAATAGCAGTCATTTGTTCTGAACTCAACGATTGAAATGCTTGGGCTACTTTAAAATTAGATTCTAATTGCTTGACGGATTCGGCAGCAATAATACAACAATGTACTCCCTCTAAAGACAATACATAACCCATGGCTTGCTCCATTCCATCTAAGACACCATTTTTGAATAACCTGCCATAAGCCGGAACTTTCATAGCAATCACTCCTACATTTTTCTCTCGCGCCACTGGTAAAACAGTTTTGGCAAAAGGACGAGGATGGTGAACATCTGCTGCATTGAGAGAAATTAAGGTAGTATCAAAGGGATAGCGCCGCAACCCCTCTGCAATCACATCCGGTTCGTGATGTCCGGTAATACCTAAATATTTTACAATTCCTTGTTCTTTTGCTTCTTCAAAGGCTTTGATAGCGCCATTGGGACTAAAAATCTGATCTAACGTTTCGTGAAAAGAAACATGGTGTAATTGCCATAAATCGATAGAATCAGTTTGAAGGCGTTTAAGCGATCGCTCTAACTCTCGCCAAGCCCCATCTCGATCTCGTTGTGCTGTTTTTGTTGCTAAAAATAGATTAGAGCGATAAGCAGGTAATACCTTACCCATATAGTATTCGCTGGGGCCATAACTAGCTGCCGTATCAAAATAACGAATTCCAAACTGTAATGCTGCTTCAATTTGAGCGACGGCATCAGCTTCTCGATTCATCTTCGATAAAGGCGTTTGTCCTGCACCTCCCAACCCAAAGATTGGAACTTTAACCCCCGTTTTCCCTAACACTCGTTCTGGCATTGTAGCTGCTGTTGGCAGTTGAATAGCTGCTTTTGCTGAGAGTTTAGACTGCTGTTTATGCCATGCTGCACTTCCGACAATACCACCCGCAGCAGCAACACTGGTCACGATAAACTTACGTCGATTTGTTTTACGTGTCATGGCTCGCCTATTCTACAGTAGCTTTGCCCATATTTTAGCGTGGTTTTTAAAAGGTAAGCATTCAGCTAAATGCTTAGGTATTAAGCTTACGAAAATTACCTTGATGTTGAGTCTAGACGAATCAGATATTATTTTATATAAGTAGTCGGACATAAATAAACGGTACTGTCTCAAAAACTGTCAAAGCCTTGTAACCTTTACACCAAAAGGTTTTGTCGATATTTGCAAAACTTTATATAGCACCCAAAACTTTTGTCCGACTACTTAATGGTTATTTATCTATTAGATTCATTCAAAATAATTGTTAGTTCATAAGTTAAAATGAATTTACCCACTGCAACACTACTTTTATCTTGTCCCGATCAACAAGGGCTTGGGGAGCATGTCAAATTCGAAGAACAAATGTACTAAAATAACTCATGATTCCTGCTCAAGCCCCGAAAACACTCTAGTTCAAGCGTTTCTAGTTCAAGTGTTCTTACAAAATTGACCTGCTTCCGGATTGAACGCTTAGCAGCTTTGTTTCCTTAACCGATATTATTTGAGAGTCGTCGCCGTTACTTACAAAGATTCCTCAAACTCCCTCAACTGAGTGTAACTTTACTATGGTTTCCAATTATTAAATATCTAATTCAGACTCATTGCCTTCAATCTAAACGTCTATTTATTGCTCTTGATAGAACTCAATGGAAGCAATACAACTTATTTATGGTCAGCGTAATTTGGTCGAAACGAGCTTGGCCGATTTATTACAAGGGGCTACCTTTTATGCACTGGACTATGGGGTTATTTTTCTCATCATAAGAGACTCTTAGCCGAATCGAAGAAGCTGGACTATCCTCGCAATACACGACCACTTTTAGAACGAATGCCTGAGGCCAGGCAAAGCTCATTGAAGTGGCTCTCGGGTGAGAGTTCGTATAAAGGTCTAGTCGCCCCCCGCCGATATTAACCCTGAAGACATCTAAGTACTCGAACTCCCCTACAGCAAGGCTAATGGGGCCATCATCGTCCGGGGGATTAGACACCCAATGAACTCGAACTGGATCAAAGTCATCTGTCTCTTCTTTCCCTGCACACCAGCTCACGACTTTTCCTGTGCATCCTTTTGCAATATTACTCCCCCGGTTACGGACTCGAACCCGAACAAAAACACTTGACTCCCATGTCTCGATAATTTGAGCGTGCTTTTTAAAAGGACTCTTGTCTTCATACGTAACCTCAAGCTTTGGACGCCGCCTACTCCATTGCAAACTCAGAAGCGATAAAAAGAGCGCAATTACCGAGGTAATTGTTCTGATATCATCCATACGCTTAGTACTCAGACGGTGTTTGTCTTAGACTATTGTGCCACTCTTTAATTCCTACAAGGGTGATCGCCTTAAATTCCCCAAAAAAAACCAACCAGGGGGCATTCCCACAGCAGGATTAAACTTACTCCTCAACCATAACTTAGAAAATAACGGAACATGGTCTATGCAAAAGAGAGCATGTCAAATTCGCAGAACAAATGTACTAAAATAACTCATAATTCCTGCTCAAGTCCCGAAAACACTCTAGTTCAAGCGTTTGTAGTTCAAGTGTTCTTACAAAATTGACCTGCTCCCAGGGCTTGTGGCTAAGATTGCTAACTTTATTTATTCCAATGGTGGAAATATTATCCACGCCGATCAACATACAGATTTTGCCAGTGGAATCTTTTTAATCCGAATTGAATAGATGACCATTTTTGAATTCAAAATACAAAAGACAAAATTCAAAATGAATAGCTTTTTAATGTAAGCTATCAGCTAATGCTTAGATGGGCAAATCCCCAGACTTTCAATTCGATAAAATCTCGAACTCTTAAATTCTCCCAAATGAGGTTTATTTTAAGCTGACTGCTGACAGCGGTAGGCTGAATGCTTAGAGGTTGTCTGAGAAGTCTCATTTGCTACATCCAAGCCCCCTAAATCCCCCAATTTTGGGGGACTTTTAGAATAAAATTAACTCTTTTTCCCCCCAAAGTTGGGGGGCTAGGGGGGCAAAATTCAGTATCAAAAAACTTTTCAGATATCCTCTTAGCTAATAACTAGAACTAATCAACTGCCCATAAACTCCCCCTTGCTGCCACAATTCCTCATGGGTACCCCGCTGCACCACCTTACCCCGCTCCAGAACAATAATCTCATCACAATCTCGAATCGTACTCAAGCGGTGGGCTACAATAATACAAGAAATACCCCGACGCCTGAGATTCTGGTCAATAATCGTTTCCGTTGACCCATCCAAGGCACTAGTTGCCTCATCCATCACCAAAATCGCTGGGTCATTAACCAACGCTCTAGCAATTTCCAGACGTTGACGCTGACCCCCACTTAAATTTCCAGCTCCTTCCATCAGTTGGGCTTCATATCCCCCAGGTAGTGCCTGAATCACCTCGTGAATTGCCGCATCCTGACAAGAGCGCACTATCTCAGACAGGGGTACCGTCTTATCCCACAATGTCAGATTATCCCGCACTGTACCGCCAAACAGAAAGATTTCCTGTTCTACCATTGCTAAGGAATTCGTCAACACCAACCTGGGAATCTGCTCTTTTGGAATGCCATCAAATAGAATCTGCCCTGACCAAGGTTGGTATAGACCAGTTACTATCTTTGCTATGGTAGACTTCCCCGAACCACTACCCCCTACTAGTGCTACCCTTTGACCAGGTTTCAGGCTCAGATTAAAGTTCTCAATTAACGGTCCATCTATCTGGGAATAGCCAAAGGTAATATTGCGTAATTCTATATGACCTTGAAGGCAGACCTGGAGAGTGGGGAATGAATCAGATTCTGCTTGATCTCCCCTTTGACCTGCTACCGAATCTTGGGACTGGTTAGGGGAATGAGCGGTTTGAGCTAACCCTTCCCTCAACTGGGGGTCAATCGGGTTGCCCAATACATCATCCAAGCGATTGAGGTCACCATCGAGTTCCTGGAGAGTACTGCCAAAACTGACTAACTGGTTGACAGGCTTCTGAAAACTGTTCATCAAGCTTTGAAAAGCCACTAACATCCCAATACTGAGAGATCCTTCCATCACCCTTAGACCGCCAACCGCCAAAATCAGCATAGAGGTTAAAGAGGTTAGCAAAGGCGGCAAAACCCCTAAAACCTGGTTTGCTACTTCCAGTTTCTGCTGACCATTAACCCCTTTAGCATAGTAACCGGACCACCTCGCAAAGAAATCCGACTCTGTTGCGGATGCCTTGACACTTTCTATGCCCTGTAGTCCAGCGATCGCTACCCCAGCTGCCTTGCCCCGGTCTAGGGCTAATTGCATATAGCTGTCCACCCGCTTACGAGCCAGCCATTGTAAGGTCAAGACATTTACCAAGGCAAAAACGATACCAATTACAGTGAGTACCCCATCATAGGCAAACATCACCAGGGCATAAAAGATTACCATTACGGAATTAATCACTGTTGTTGCCAACTGACCCGAAAGCACGTCAGCCACTTTGTCATTTAGCTTAACCCGATTACTAATTTCTCCAGCAAACCGCTGGGCATAAAATCTTGCTGGTAATCGCAGGATGTGCCAGAGAAATTGGCTGGACATTCCTACGGATAACTTAATTTTTAGTTGTCTCAAATATCGCAATTGTAACAGGGTAAGCACCCCTTGTAGGATTACCGTAATTGCCATGGCTAAAATCAAGGGACGTAGCCAATCAGTGCGACTTTCGACTAACACATTATCTACAAAAATTTGATTAAAGACGGGAATAACTAAGCCAGGAAAAACTAATAAAAATCCTACTATTATACAGTATGTAATTGCAGGAATAGACCCTTTGAGTCGTAACCATAGCGCTAATGTAATACTGGGTTTTTGACCCCCTTTTTTAAACTCTGGTCCTGGTTCAATTACCAGCACTACCCCCGTGTAACCCTGATCAAATTCATCGCTGGTGACCCGTCTTGGACCAGCAGCTGGATCATTGATAAAGACGATTTTTTTCCTAAATCCTTCTACTACTAGGAAATGATTAAAATTCCAAAACACAATAAACGGAGGATGCAATTTTTTAAGGTTAGCCAGGGATTTTTTATAACCCTTGGCTTGCATTCCATAACGCCTAGCAGCTTTAACCAAATTAGATGCTTTAGAGCCATCGCGGGACACACCACAACTAACCCTAAGTTCCTCTAACGGCACAATCCGACCATAGTAACTCAGAATAATTCCTAGAGCAGCGGCACCACATTCTACTGCTTCCATTTGCAATAGAGTGGGGGTTTTGATTCGTTTTTGTTTCATTCAAACTTTAAACTTTAAACTTCAAACCTTAAACCTTCAACTTTAAACCTTTAAACCTTCAATAAATCCCACTCCATTCCCGCAAAATCGGCAAGACAAAGGTAATCGGCACACGCTCTTTCACTCTCACCCTAGCGGTGGTAGTAGTTCCGGCAGAAATTTTCAAGTCTGGACCATCAGAAGATGACCACTGGTAGCCACTAAACGTGGTATTATTTGGTTCTAATTGAGCGTAGACTTCTATCATTGCTCCCCCCTGACCGATCAGATTATCTACTACTTCTGGATTCCCCACTACACTAGCTGCTCCCTCACGAGTTACAGGATAGGGTGAAACTGAGGTAATTTTACCCACAATGCCACCAAATCGTTGCCGCTTCACTGTATCCGGTGTAATTTGAATCAGCATTCCTGGTTGAATCTTTTTCCCGTCCTTGACCGAGAAATAGGTAATGCCCTCCATGCCATGACTTTTTCCCTTAACTGTCATGGTGCCGAGCTTGGTTCCGGGTTGAACCACTTGTCCCCTAGCAGCAGCAATTTCGATAACGCACCCAGCGTAAGGACTCAGAATTTTACTCTTGTCTGCCAGTTGCTTTTCCAGTCGAGCAATTTCCAGCTTCACGTCCTGAATCTGATTGTTTCGTTGATTAGAACTTTCCAAATTCTGTTGGTCTAAACGTTTTTCCTTGGTATCCAACTCTTGTAACTGTGCTCTGATTTGGGATATATTACTGAGGTTATCCAAATACTTTTGTTGGGCCTCAGTTTCTCGAACACTGAGTTCCTCTAACTTTACTTGAATCTCACTAATTGTACTGAGATTCTGTACGTATGTCCCTTCTGTTTCAGTTTCACTAAAATCCAGTTGCTTCAACTGTGCTTCCAGCTCCGAGATACTCTGCACGGCTTGGCGATACTCTTGTTCCGCTTGTAAAACGGCATCTTCAGCAATTCCCCCTACCGCTGACAGTTCCTGACGCTTTTGCCATCTCCGTTTGAAAACTGGGACTTGAGCTTTTACATCCCTTAGCCGTTGTTCTAAGCTTTGGCGCTGCTGTGCGATCGCTTTCAATCCCTTATCCTGTAATACTGGAGTCAGAGCCATGGCATCCCGCAGCTGTTGGTTTAGACTTTGACGCTGTCGAGCGATCGCAGTTAAGTTTTTCTCTTTTAGTACAGGAGTCAGAGCCGTGGCATCTTGCAACCGTTGCTCTAAGCTAGCTCGCTGCTTTGCGATCGCATCCGTTTCCAGTGCGGTTAACTGAGTTGAAATTAAATTGCTATCCCTATCCTGTACCTGCAATTGACTTAGTTTCCTCCGTTGCAGCTGTAACTGCTTTTTGAGTTCAGATGGGTCAATGGTTGCCAGGACATAATTTTTCTCAAAGCATTGCCCCTCCCCGACATTTAGAGAGTCCAACTGTCCAGATATAGTGGACTGAAACTGTACTAGCCGCCGGGGACGGATTAGTACTCCTTGACCGGTGACAGTGATGGGAATCCGTCCAAAAATACTCCAAATCACAGCCAAAAACACCAAACCCCCCAAAGCGGCTATTGGTAGCCAATCCCTAGGATTAACCACTTGCATCAACTGATCCAGCCGTTCTGGGGAAGATAGCCGTTCAAGTGATTCTTGGCGAAACAGACTTTTCTTGTTCTTCAACATTTTTAGAACAATTTTTGGAGTTATATAGCAATCCTATTTAAATTGTCAACAGTGATACTTCTATGAAATAGAAAAAATAATACTATACTAGTATATATCAATTGTGTTTAAGCGATGCAGCGCGGTCTTGGGGGAAACCCCCATGAGCGACTGCATCAAGAGAAGGAAACAAGAAACTAAAATAACAACGAGATTATGAGTTTTATCATAACACTAAAAAAATCTCATATATCTTTAAACTGTATCTTTACAATGTTCTCTATTACCTGTTAATTTTTTAGATAAATATTATGTTTAGATATCAAATAAAAATACTATATAGTCAGAGTAGCTGACGGACTTTTAGATGGACTTTACTTTAGGGCGTCAAGGGTTTTACACAGAAACCAATCAGCCTGATGACCAAATTAATTTGGCAAAAGCAGCGCTTTATATCGCTCACGAAGAATACCCGGATCTGGCTATTGATGATTACCTAAATGCCTTAGATACCATGGCATCCGAAGTAGAGGAGCGTTTGCCTGAGCAACGCTATCCCCTGCGAGTGATTAAGACTCTGAATCAGTATTTCTATGATGACCTAGGGTATTCGGGTAATAGGAGTGATTACTATGATCCCCGTAATAGTTTTCTCAATCAGGTCATTGATCGGCGCACAGGTATCCCGATTAGCCTTTCGGTAGTGTACCTGGAAGTCGCTCGACGCCTTGATTTTCCCATGGTTGGTATTGGGATGCCAGGGCATTTCCTAATTCGCCCACAGTTTGAGCAGGTGGGTATCTTTGTAGATGCTTTCGATGGTGGTGAGATTTTATTTGAACAAGACTGCGAGGAACGACTAACCCAAATTTATGGGCATCCGGTAACCCTAGAACCACGTTTCCTAGCACCGGTGAGTAATCGGCAGCTGTTGGGACGGATGCTGATGAATCTTAAATTAATATATCTCAATCGCCAAGACTTACGTAGAGCACTGGCTGCAGTTGAGCGCATTTTGTTGCTGTTTCCTAATGCACCCGGAGAACTGCGGGATCGGGGGCTGATTTACTCCCAGTTGGGATATCTATCACAAGCATGCCAGGATTTGGAACGTTATTTAGAAATCCTGCCCCAAGCTGAGGATGCTGATATTATTCGTAAGTTACTTCAACAGATCGCAAATGGGTAAAGGCTTCCATGCATGGGCATGACTAATCACCAATACCTAATCCCTAACCCCAACACAAGGGTATGTGTATTAATGTAGCTGAACCCACCACGGTTTCATCTACCGTAATTCGTCTTCTTCACCCCTTTTTTCCCACCGGCTGCATGAAGGTTGGCACGTATCACTGTTCCATCTACATAATGAACCTGCCAATAATGCTTTCCATCTTCATCTGCTTTGGCTTGGAGATATCTTACGATATTTTGGTAATGGGCAACACAAACAGGTTTTGTTGACTATAGACCGAGGGGGGTGGCACAAAGCGTGAGCAAGTGAAATGGCCAGAAGGATGACATGTGGAATTTCTGCCTTCTTACTCCCCTAAGTTGCAGCCAAGGCTTAACGATAACTATTTAACCGGATTTGATATTATGTCTTCTTCAATTCATGTTGACTTGACCGGCATCACCGACCTACTGCATTGCTGGCTTTCACGACATGTTGCCTCTGAAGGTCTCACCTGGCTGGATGAGAAGCGCTCTCAGATTGCTGGAGGTGGCACTGCGCGAGTGTTCTTCACTGCTTTCAGCGCTGTGCCTCGCTATACAGGCAAAAAAGACCTTGAGCTAACGCTAGAAGACTGGCAAGCGGCTGAGGTCGTGACAGGTTGGGCTCCCGGTCATTGGAGCGTGGAGCAAGCTGCTCGCACGCTACTAATACTTGCTCTCCCGCCGGATGATGCTGAGCAATATCTGCGAATGCTCGAACAACTCTTCACTACCGCCGACGTTGGCGAGTTAGTTGCTCTCTATCAAAGTTTGCCACTATTGCCCTATCCAGAGCGGCACCTTGCCCGCGCTGCCGAGGGAATTCGTAGTAATATGAGTGTAGTTTTCAATGCTGTAGCACTGCGCAATCCTTATCCTAACGATTATTTCGACGACCTTGTCTGGAACCAGATGATACTTAAGGCAGTGTTTGTGGGGAGTCCATTGTATCTGATTTGGGGTCTCGAGCGCCGGGCTAATTCAGAACTAGCTCGCATGTTGATAGACTATGCTCACGAACGTTGGGCAGCTAAACGTCCTGTCACTCCTGAACTTTGGCGGCTTGTGGGACCATTTGCCGATGCTGACATCATCGCTGATTTAGAAAAAGTCCTCAATGAACCCGATGCCGCCCAACAAGAAGCAGCCGCTTTAGCCTGTTCTCAATCTCCCTCGCCCCAAGTTCAAGCCCTACTTGAGTGCCGCCCAGACTTGCACGCCTTGATTCAGGAGGGTCGTCTGACTTGGAACAGCTTCAGCCAATAGCGGTTAGCGGTACTTAAACAAGTATTTAGCTAAAAATAAAGCATATTATATTATAATATACATAGCTTTCACGTTGTCATACTTAAGGGCTCGCTCCCATGAAAGAAACCACCTGTGCAGCCATGCCACCCTGCTTTAATAAATATTGCGCTTCTTGACAATCGATTTTCTATATATAATGTTTATTTAATTTTTAAAAAACACTATATATGAATCAGCAAATTAGATGCATTTACCCTGGGAGTAGGAAAACAGTACATAGGAGAAATTGGGAAAACAGATAATGGAAATTTAGTGATAACAACTCATCTGTATGATGAAAAAAAATCCTACCTTTAGATAGTGAATTATATCAACACAAAGACTCATTACCGTCAGAAAAAAATGACCTATAAATCAATAAAAAACCATAGCTATCCTTAGAGTTAATAGATAAGAGTCTTAAGAGAGGATACAGACCGGGCATAGTATTAATAGATGCCGGTTATGGAAATAATACAGCCTAGCTGAGGGAATTAGAATCAAGAAAATTAAACTACTTAGGAGGAGTGGCCAAAAATGCGCCAAAGGCACAGGCTACGCGAACGAAAAGTAAAAGTTATTAATGACTTAGATAAAACCGAAGAACTAAGATTAGATGAGTTAGCCAAAACTTTGCCACCATAAGGTTTTAAGTCAATCACAATTAACAAACAAAATCCCAAGCCAGTATATGTAGCAACAGTAAAAGTAGAACTAAATGGTCTAGAAGGAAATTCGATAGTAGCTATCCTCATGAATGCACCTAGCTTTGAAGAGGCAGAGGATATTGATTATTTACTGACCAATGTGGAAGCCTCATTAGCAACACCAAATTGGGGAGTATAAACTTATAGCCAGAGGAATTGGATAGAAGTATTTTGCCGAGAGGCGAAATGTTATTTAGGTGCGACCCGTGGCGAATTTAATAATTAGATGCGGAAAGCGAACCTTAGGATTAGGGAAATACCAATTCAGGGGTAAAAGAAGCCTAAAAGCGACTGGATCAAGACAAGGCATTTAATTTTGGTGTTTTGTGCTTATACTTTTCTCCTTTGGCATAAGCTAACGGGGGGTTTGATAAGGCGTTGGGCTAATAAACCTTTAAATACCTTTCCAGAGGCATAGGAGGCATTTCGTACAGCGATATCTTATCGTTTTATGACGTGGCTGCATCAAGACATCGTGATGTGTTTGCTGCTTATTATAAAGTGAGTTTTGGATTTGTTTGGGCATAATTTTTGTTTAATTACCGTTAGCAAGCAGCTTGTGAACTCTTGTCCACCATTAATTTGAGGAAGCAACCATGACCGCAAACGAGATGATTTTCATTGACCCACACATTCACATGACAGCCCGTACCACCTACGATTACATGGTGATGCGAGAGTATGGCATTGTTGCTTTGATTGAGCCTTCCTTCTGGGTAGGACAACCCCGCACTAGCCTGGGGACGTTCAAGGACTACTTCAGTAGTCTGGTCGGCTGGGAGCGTTTCCGGGCGGGTCAGTTTGGCATCCGGCATTACTGCACGATTTCCTTGAACCCCAAAGAAGCCAATAATGAGGCATTGGCAGAACAAGTGATGGAACTGTTGCCCCTTTACGCCTGTAAGGAGGGGGTGGTAGCCATTGGCGAGGTGGGCTATGACGAAATGACGGAAGCTGAAGACAAGTACTTCCGCCAACAGCTAGAGCTGGCTAAGGAACTGGACATGTTGGTGTTGATCCACACGCCCCACCGCAACAAGAAGGAGGGCACGACCCGCAGCATGGATGTCTGTCTTGAGCATGGGTTAGACCCATCGCGAGTGATTGTGGATCATGTCAACGAGGAAACTGTTAAAGAAACTCTGGAGCGAGGTTTCTGGGCAGCATTCTCCATTTATCCCCAGACGAAAATGGGAAACGAGCGAATGGTAGAGATTGTGCGCCAGTATGGTGACGAGCGCATCATTGTGGATAGTGCCGCTGATTGGGGCATCAGCGATCCCTTAGCCGTGCCGAAGACGGCTCAGTTGATGCGGTCGAGGGGCATCCCAGATGACAAAGTGCGGGCTGTTTGTTATGAGAATGCTCTGAAAGCGTATAGCCAGAGTGGTCAGATGCACGAAGATGACTGGCTCAATCCGTCACCCATCGATCAGCGCCAGCTGTTCAACGGTAATTCTGTGCTGCGGGGGCAACAGCCAGTATTGGATGCTGAGCGCGAGTCTTTAATTATCGAGTAGTTGTCTGCCAAAGCTATTGACAGGTAAGGCATAGGCTGTAACTAGTTTATACAACAACCAGTTTTGTTAAGTCTTATAAATTTTGAACTTCCTGGTTAAATGCATGTTACTATTTCTTCCAGCAAAGTCCTTCAAGGACAGCAAGGTTAAAACTGGTAAGATGAGCACGGGTTCTACAGTAGGAGCGATCCCGTTGGTTGGGGAAGGAGGTAGGAATTAGGTGACAACCGATGCTAAAACTTTATGGCGGTGCGCTAACTCGCGCTTTCATTGTCGAGTGGTACTTAGAGGATAACAAGTCACCCCGTGGAAGCAAGAATCCCCGTCCTTCTACGGCGGGGAGTGTCAAAGAATTCGAGGTATAGAAGTGAATACTGCCAGTTTGAAGTCCCAACCTTTGTGGGCTTATCTGCAACTGATGCGACCAGCTAACATCATTACCGCTTGGGCGGATATATTGGCTGGCTATGCTGCTTCTGGATTTTTCCTGGTTCTAGCTCAAGTGCAGACAGAACCTATAAGTTTAGTACCACTTGCCTGGTTGCTGCTGTCCACAACTGGGCTTTATGGCGGCGGTGTCGTCTTCAATGATCTGTTCGATGCCCAAATAGATGCCCAAGAGCGGCCAGAACGCCCGATTCCCAGTGGACGGGTTTCCCCTCAGGGGGCTACTTGGCTGGGGAGTCTGCTGCTAATCATCGGGGTGGCAGCAGCTTCTCAAGTCACGCTGTTAAGTTTTGCCCTGGCTGCCATCATTGCCCTGGCTGCTTTGCTCTATGATCGGGTTGCCAAACACCACCCTTGGCTTGGTCCGCTCAACATGGGCTTGTGTCGGGGCGGAAACTTGTTGCTGGGGGTGAGTGTCCTGCCAGAGATAATAGAGCAGCGGTGGTTTTTAGCCTTAATTCCCATCGCCTACATCGCTGCGATTACTGCTATCAGTCAGGGTGAAGTACATGGGGGAAAAAGCAGCACGGGAGTAGCAGCACTGCTGCTGATCGGGGCAGTGATTAGCGGAGTTTTAGCGCTGGGGCTGTTGAGAGATTATCAAGTGCTTGCCGCTTTACCCTTCGCTGGTTTCTTGGCTGGGCGGGTATTGCCTGCTTTTGTCAAAGCTGCCCGCGAACCAAGTCCAGACCTAATCCGAGGTGCGGTCAAGGCTGGCGTATTGTCACTAATCGCGTTGGATGCGGCGGTTGCTGCCGGTTTTGCTGGTTGGCCTTATGGATTGCTAGTTCTGAGTCTGCTGCCAATTTCCACGGCATTGGCTCCACTGTTCGCTGTAACTTGACAGGCTTTGCTATGGTAATTAGCATCAAACAAAAGACCGCATTCAAACTGCAACCGCTCCACCAATCTGTCCCCGTTACTTTCACATATGATGTTCACTTCACCACTGGTTTATTCCAGTTGAACAATCCTTTACTCGCCCAAGCAATCGCAGCAGTTGGGGAGAAAGGCCCAAAGCAAGTAGTAGCAGTAGTGGATGCAGGATTTCTGCAGCACTGGGATGGTTTGCTAGAGCAATTAGCCGCCTATGCCCAGCAGTACCAAGATATACTTACCCTTAAGGTTGAGCCGCTGATTGTAACCGGTGGGGAAGCAGCTAAGAACGATCCAACTTTAGTAGACTCAATTCACAAGATAATTAATGAAGCGGGGTTATGCCGACATTCCTATGTGTTGGCGATTGGGGGTGGTGCTGTGCTGGATATGGCAGGATATGCCGCAGCAACGGCTCACCGAGGAATTCGATTGATTAGGGTGCCAACAACAGTATTGGCGCAAAATGATTCCGGTGTGGGGGTCAAGAACGGGATTAATGCCTTCGGCAAAAAGAACTTTCTGGGCACCTTCGCCCCTCCCTATGTCGTATTCAATGACTTTGACTTCCTGACTACCCTAGAAAAGCGGGATTGGCGAGCAGGAACCGCAGAGGCGGTGAAGGTGGCCCTGATTAAAGATGCCGACTTCTTCGATTTTATAGCAACAAATGCCAGGGCGATCGCCACTGGCAACCTGGATGCCATGAAACAGCTAATTTACTGCTGTGCTCAGTTACACATGGAACACATTGCCACCAGCGGTGACCCCTTTGAAATGGGTTCGTCACGACCCCTAGATTTCGGTCACTGGGCCGCTCACAAACTGGAACAGTTAACGAACTATAGCCTGCGACATGGGGAAGCGGTAGCAATTGGCATGGCGCTGGACATTACTTATTCCTACCTAGCAGGGCTGCTCTTGCACTCAGATTGGCAGCGGGTGCTGGAAACGCTCAAGGGATTAGGCTTTTCATTATACGTGCCGGAATTAGCAGAGCAATTAGATCAACCAGACCATCCCCGATGCATTTTTAGGGGGCTTGCTGAGTTTCGAGAGCATTTGGGGGGAGAACTAACCATCACCCTATTGCGAGGAATTGGCCAGGGAATTGAGGTATACGAGGTGGAAATCCCATTGTACGAACAAGCCATTTCTCTGCTGGAAAAGCTTTAACCATGGCCATTTAATTTATACATAGACTTGTTGGGAAATAGGCTTTAAACTTGTCAAAACCCTTAGTCTGCCTGGATTACGGCGATTTTAAATCAAAACAAGCTAAAACGAGCCCCACACACCCACCTACTTACTATTGTTAAGTATTATAAATTTTGAACTTCCTTGGTTAAATGCATGTTGCAATTTCTGATAAATTCCTTATTGTAGTGGACAGTGCGAAGTTCTGTGGTCGGTTGAGTGGTTGAATTACCCCTAAGAAAAGAACACCCCGATCGCGCCTAGGGACGAAAATGTTCCAAACTGGCTGCATCAGCCAAACTCAGCCAGTTAGATTATTGCTCTATATCGTCGAGTCGAGCAAATCTTAGTTGAACTGCGCCCATTGTTTGCAGGTTTTGCCGCCTTCGAGTGGTTTGTTTTGGTGCTATGGGGAGTGCTCTTATCAACGCAACCCCCCGCTGTTAAAAGTTACCTCAATGCCATGGGCAAAGGGTGAAGTTTCACGCTTACTGCAGCATGGAAATTTACTTTAATGAAAATTAGCACAAACGGCAGTTTCCACTTGACCTATTGCAGCAATATTCACCCCGGCGAAAGCTGGAGTGAAGTCTTTGCCAACCTACAGCAGTATCTTCGGGTTCTCAAAGCAAGGCTGTCACCAGAGCAACCTTTTGGAATTGGACTGCGGTTGGCAGATATGGCGGCGCGGGAATTGCTCGCAGGAGATACCTTAGCTCAGTTCCAAACTTGGCTCAACCAGCAGGATTTATACGTATTTACCTTGAATGGTTTTCCCTATGGGGGATTTCACCGCCAGGTAGTCAAAGACAAAGTTTATGCCCCAGATTGGTCAAAACCGGAGCGGGTAGAATACACATTGCGGTTAGTCAGAATTTTGGCAGCACTATTACCAGCAGGTATGGACGGTGGAATTTCTACCGTACCCTTGTCCTATAAACCTTGGTGGACAACTGACACAGCTAGGAAATCACTGATGCGCGAGTGCAGCCTCAACCTTGCTACAGTAGCAGCAGAGATGGTACGCATTCGAGAACAGACAGGGAAACTGCTCCATGTAGACTTAGAACCAGAACCAGATGGCTTGATAGAAAATGCCGCTGAAGTCATTGATTTCTTCCAAGAGTGGTTATTGCCCCAAGGAGGAGCGTATTTAGCAGAACGCCTAGGAATTTCCCCAGACTCAGCAGAGTCTCTGTTACGAGAACATGTAAAGGTGTGTTACGATACCTGCCATTTTTCCGTGGAGTATGAAGATCCGGTGTCAGTCTTTCCTCGGCTGCAAGCTGCTGGGATTGGGATTGGCAAAATTCAGCTCAGTGCAGCATTGCAGATGAAATTGCCCTTGGATCTTCAACGGCGGCCCATGGTGGCGGAGAGATTGCGTCCTTTTGCCGAATCTACCTATCTGCACCAAGTGATTGAGCGTCATGCTGATGGCACTTTACATCACTATCCGGATTTGGTGAGTGCATTACCATACCTAGAGAAAACTCAGGCTCAGGAATGGCGTACTCATTTTCACGTTCCTATCTTCATCCGAGATTACCAGATCTTGCAATCTACCCAAGCAGATATTGTCACTGTTCTAGAATTGTTGCAAGAAAACCATGCTTGCCAACATCTGGAGATTGAAACCTACACCTGGGAGGTTCTGCCACCTCAGATGAAGATGGATGTGTTGGCTTCTATTGAGCGGGAGTATAAGTGGGTATTAGGAGCGATCGCATAAACCCTAGATCCCAGTGAGCGATCATAAAAACTGGAAACCTCGATCGTTGTTACTCCTCGGTCGGCACCTCGTGTCGCAATTTTGACCAGTATTTAGCAAATTAGTAATTAGTAAAGAGGCTGTTATGAAGGATTCAAGTGGGATGCTAAGTGTGGGAAAGCGATTGATACTTTCTTTTTTGGCTTGCCTTTTATTTTCTACGATCTTTCTAGGCATGGGTAACGCTATTGCCGGGAACGTCAGCCGACACCTATACTTCTCCAATGGCGTACATAACGACTATTGCTGTGACGAACCAGGTATTGATTGTACACCATCACGAGCTCCAAGCGATCCCAGCGATCCACAATATCCAAAGTGGTGGATTAGCGACTGGACAATGTATCGGGTATTTCAAAATTACGAAGAGTTCCCCCCTCCCTACGACTCGCCACCAGAGGGTTTGACTCCTAGTGATTATGAGGTTTCCTATGGTATAACATACTACGATTCCACCTACATTCCTGACGATGGAGACGGGGAGGGTGCGATGAAGGAGTATTATGAAAAGCGGTGTTTGCCTATCTTCCCGCAGGACAACAAATACACCTGTTCATTTGTGTCCCTCGGCAACAAAGCTTATTTTCTGCGTTACGACAACAAAGACTTGAAAGAGAATCCCAGTATCTGCCTGTTCTCCCCTGAAAACCATCCTCCACGCACGGATTTCATCAAGCATTTACCCTATAACCCAACGGATAGCGCTCATGTCCATAACTCTTTGCAAGCGTACTCCGAACGCTTCGATGAACAAGAAATTCTGTTTGGGTATGCCTTTAATAAGAATCCGACCCCGAACAGCTTTGACTCCACTGCTAAACCCTATCGCCACCCACAGTCCTTTTATTTTTCCGGATATCCGGGGACTCCACCTGACGCTCCCATTGTAAGTCAGAACTATACCAATTTCCGGATGGAACAGCCGAGTTCAGAGATTTGGAGTGAAGTGGCCAAGATGTTACCGCCCAATCCTCCATTGTGCTGCTTGTTTCAGGACGACTGTCCTGAAACAAGTTCAAGCAATAGTTCGCAAGCTGCTAGCTGGGACGCGCTAACATATTCCGCTCCTAACACAAAAACGAACCCCAAATAAATCCCAAATGCTCTTTACGAGCAGTATCTAAGTTGTTGATTAAAAATTTTCAAGCTAAATAGGATTGAAAAACTAATGAATAAATCAAAATCGCCCTCGCTGCTAGGGAGATTCCTATTCGTGACGATTGTCGGCTTCTGTTTTCTCCTGAGTAGCTATACCTATAGCTATGCCTCAACAGCCAGCAGTGCCGATTCTGAAATAGAGTCAGCTTGTCAAGGACTAAATATTGAGAATATTTCGGAGATTCTGGCTAGCCAAGAACTATCTGAAGAATTTGCGAAAAATCAGACAGATTGCTACGCCTGGGATCTGTTCATCGCCTTGAACTGGCCAGGAAAGCAAGATGAACCTTGGTTACCCGATCCTACAAAAGAAATTGGCGACCCCGGTGCAGTGGTCTGGGAAGATTGGAAAACAACCAGCGAAGTCTACTTACCACAAGGCGCTCAACCTCAACCTTGGGGAACCGAGAAGCAAGTCCCCCCAGAGGTACTGGAAAAGGCAGAAGAGATGGAATTACCTCTTGATGAACCCTTTCAAAATATCGGTTTAATCCAACAGGTATCTGGTCTAGTCTTCAAGTCTAACGAAGACGATCAAGGTAAACCGATTCGCTATGAATTAGCGATGAACGAAAGCACCTTCGACTATATCTTTGGTCACAATCCCTACAAAACAGGACTTTACAATATTAACGGCCAGGAAACAGTCGCAAAATCTTGTAAAGAAAAGAGTGATACTTCAGCCTGGGATTGTATCAAATTTAATTGGAATGCGAAGGAAATAAAAACCTCGTGGTTGTGGCTAGACGAAACTAATCCTAACTACGAAGATATCAACAATACCTACATAACAAGTAATGCTTATTATCAAGAAATCGACAATAACGGGCAGCCAGTGCTCGATGATCAAGGTAAACCCGTCTATCAAGTAAGCCGCGCTGCTCTTACAGGTATGCACATTACCAGCAAAGCATTGCCACAATGGGCCTGGACAACCTTTGAAAATGTCAATAACGCTAAATATACCACTTCCATTATTGAGTTGGGAATTCCAGCAGCGGCGCAAGCAGTCAACGAGCAGATCCGACCTCTATTGCAAGAGAAGGGAACCAAATATGCCAATTACCAATTAGTCGGTACCCAAATTGATTTCAACCAACCGACGCTACTGGCAAATTCCCAAATCGAATCTGATTTTCAGCACGATTCGTCCTGTATTACTTGTCATGCCTTTGCTAGCATTTCGTCTAAAGATACAGGACCTCTTCGCCTGTCTTTTGTTGATACAACAGGGGGAAACTTAGGCTACTACATCGGCGACCTTCCTCAAGAGACATTAGACCAGATTCAACAAAAGGAATTCATCCCCATGGATTTTATTTGGTCAATGCGACTAGCCAAGCGCCAGCGTTAGACACTCAACTAGTGCTGATGCGCGGAAGTAATAAGTAATAAGTTAAGAGGACTAAAATAATGAGCATACTATCTCTGCCTCGCCTCTACTTCACAGGAGAAATATTCTGGAATCCAGATACAGCTAACAATAGTGATAAAAACTATAACGAATCTTCCAATAACGTAGCAACGCCATTGCCAGAAGGGGTTACCTATGATAACTACAAGCGATACATGATGACTTATCAAAATGGTAAACTTCCTAGTGATTGGAATTATTTCGGCGACCACGCCTGCAACTTCGTTAACTATGACGATACCTTAGCCAGGAAAACTAAAATAGTTGGCGGTACTCTGCCTGACGGTCGTGATGTCACGGCAGAAGACCCCATTATTGGTAAAGGTGTCCAAATTCTCGGCAATACTTTCAATGCCCAAACAACCCTACCACCCTGCCGCCTAGTTGATGTCGATCCCTACTCTAGCTGGTCATCGCAGATCTTCTTTAACAGTTTAGCCATCGGAGACGATGAGACAGGAATTACAGGTCCACGATACCAGCGGATGTATTCTTACTGGATTGGAAAGAGCTCTTTGGCGGCTGAGGATGACTTGCCGACTGCCGGTAGATTAAGTGTTGTTTGGCAAACAGCGATTCCCTTCGACAAGTTGACTATCAAAAATCAAGAAAGTTCCGCCCTGCTAGCAGCCCTAGTGGAAGGGATGCAACAGCCTAACGCTAAGGGGTTGATGATTCGTTTCTGCACCTATCGAACCCTTTACTTTCAAAATACCATCCGTAACAAATATCCCTATCGACCAATCGATAACCAGGAACTGAGCGAGTTGTATTTACAGGGTAAGTTTGTTGCTAATCCGGCTTACAGTCTCGTGACTGGTTCTATTGGGATCTGGAACCAAGGTGAACCAGCTACTGCACCCGCTGGCCGCTACTTAGTGGCAACTCAGCCAATCAAACCCCCAAATCTCACTCAGTCCATTTCCTTAAAACCTGCGATCGCCGAACTTGATTCCAATCGCCAGACCTTGAGCTTTGACTTTCTGGATACATTCCCTGGAATCGACCGAGCTGCTAATAAAGCAGACTTTGGGCCTGTAAAAGTTCAAGTTATCAACGATGAAACCGTCACTGACATCGCTACCCTTGACTACAAAGACTATTATAAACAAGCCTATGAGAGTCGGGCAGGCATTATTGACATTGACCTCAATGATCACAGCCTGGTTGAGAAGATCGAGAACGGTCGTCTAGCACTGTCAGTAGATCAAGGAGTGCAATGTGTCAGAGCACTTGAGGAAAAGCCCTACACTGCCCTCAGTGATGACCGAGGAGTTTATATCGAAGAGGATGAAACTAAATCTTGCCTCATCCAAGTTCAATATAAGGGAAAACCGGCTCCTGTTGGAACAAAATTGCTTCTCGCCCAATATTACAATAATTTGAGACTAATGCCTGCTGATAACGCTGTTAGCAGCGTCTCTCCTGGATTAACCAGTGGAGGTAGCACAGTTAACTCAATCTTGTTCAGGGCAGGAAAAATACCGAACTCTGCCATTTCTAACAAGCAATCGGCAACGGTAAAGGAGCAGATAACGTCGGGGCGCGTAAACATCTGCACCGGTAAGATTGTGGAAGTTGATGCTGACGGCATAGTAAGCCTTGACCTCAAGTCCATCAATCCAGGTTGCTGCAATATTGGGCTTTTCCCTTTCGGTTCTGGTGAAACAGCTCCGAAACCTCCAGAAGAACTAAACACCGAGTATGACAATTATATTACAATTCGGGCTATGCCCTTTGACAACAAATTGGATGACAAGCCTAATGAAGAACTCACCTGGGAGTTCATGTACGACAACATTTTCCGCGTCTACAACCTAATTTATCCCTACATGTCTGAGGTTATTCCCATGGACAATCGCACCTTAGTGGAGGGGGCTTGGATGCAAATCAAGGCAGTAACTGCTGATGATATGTTCGAGAGTACCCTCTATATGTCCGTCACCCGCGACCTGTCAGCGGGCAAGCGGCGGATACTAGATCGTTGGTGCGATCTCGTATCCCGTGACGCGCAACCCTAGAGTACCAATTCACTAAGCAAATTTTGGCGGTAGGTAATCAAACTGATTCGATCTTACCTACCAGCCAGAATCCTCCGGCAATCAACAAGACTAATCCAAATGTCAGTAAGCTATTGTTAAAACTAGCAGCCGTTGCCCCAGTAATTGCATAGAGTAGAGAAGCTGGTAAAGCTCCCGCTAACGACGCTAAAGCCATCCTTTGCCAGCTTATTGCTGATGTGCCAGCCATAATAACAGTTGTCTCAGCTAGTAGAGGTAGTGGACGTGTGACAATAATTGCTAATAAGCCCCATTTTTCCAGAAGTCGATTAGCTTGCGATCGCTGCGATCGGGATATAAATTGATCTAGTAATGACCCCCCCCTTCTGCCAATAAAAAATCCGATCAGGGCAGCGCTTAAGTTACCAACAAGAGACAACAGAGAACCGAAAACAATACCAAATAGTGCCCCGTTGGCTATCATGATTAAACTAGAAGGAACTGGCAGAAATATATCTAATGTGAGTAAAGCAAGACCTGCAAATGCAGTGCTAATACTCTTGGTTTCCATTAAGTAGCTTGGATCGGTTAAAATCGGTAAATTTAGTTGCTCAACAATCAAAAACATAAACACAAAAAACAGCAGCAAGCAACCTATAATAGTTAAGTATTTCTTCATAAACGCGATCCCGGCAGATTTAACAGCTAATGATAATCAATTATGCGTAAAACGGTTGTTATCAATGTAGTAGGATTAACACCCCGTTGGCTAGGGAAATACACTCCCTATCTATCACAATGGGCTGCTGCTGGAAAAATGGTTTCCATTAAGCCTGTCTTACCTGCGGTTACCTGTACTGCTCAAGCAACCTATCTCACGGGCAAATATCCTAAAGAGCACGGAATTGTTGGCAATGGCTGGTATTTCCGAGACGAATGCGAGGTAAAATTCTGGCGACAGTCTAACAAATTGGTTCGGGCACCTAAACTGTGGGAAATGGCGCGATCGCTAGATTCTTCCTTCACCATAGCTAACCTCTTCTGGTGGTACAATATGTACTCGTCGGTGGACTATGCTGTAACTCCTCGCCCCATGTACCCGGCTGATGGCCGGAAATTTCCGGATATTTATACCAAACCTATTGCTTTGCGTCCCCAGCTTCAGTCAGAATTAGGTCAATTCCCCTTATTTAATTTTTGGGGTCCTAATACATCAATTGCCTCAAGTGAGTGGATTGCTCAGTCGGCGAAATGGATCGAGCAACGTTACAGTCCGACACTGACACTGATTTATTTACCCCATCTAGATTATTGTTTTCAGCGATGGGGTCCTGAGGAGAAACTGGTTGGAGAAGATTTGCAACAAATTGATGCAGTCTGTGGCGATCTAATTGAATATTACCAAACCCGCAATGCCCAGATTATAGTTCTCTCTGAATACGGCATCACCCCAGTATCTAAACCCATTCACATCAACCAGATACTGCGACAAAACGGCTTAATTACGGTACGCTCCGAACTTGGTCGAGAACTGCTTGATGCCGGAGCAAGTAAGGCTTTTGCTGTAGCCGATCACCAGATTGCTCACATATATATCAACGATCCAGATTGTACATCCCAAGTTCGTACCCTTTTGGAAACAACCGAAGGAGTTGCCCAGGTATTGGATGAAGCAGGGAAACAAGCCTATCATCTAGATCATCCTAGATCGGGGGAGTTAGTGGCGATCGCCCAACCTGATACCTGGTTTACCTACTACTACTGGCTTGAGGACTCTCTAGCCCCGGACTTTGCCAGAACTGTGGATATCCACCGTAAACCCGGTTACGATCCTGTAGATCTTTTCCTTGACCCACAACTGGAATTCCCTCAGCTGAAGATCGGTTTGACCCTACTGAAAAAACAACTGGGGTTTCGCTACCTGATGGAGGTGATTCCACTGGATGCTACACTCGTCCGGGGTTCTCACGGTTCCATGACTATCTCAGCCGCCGAAGGTCCACTGTTCATCACACAGCAGACACACCTGACCAAAACTAGAGCAATTGATGCTACCGATGTCTGTGAGTTGCTCCTAAGACATCTCCAGGTAGACAGCAAGGATTGACTGCCAACACAATATTCAACACAATATTCAAATAGATATCTCCAAACCAAAGCAGATCAAGATGGAAAGCATTATTGGCAGGTTCATTATGTAGATGGAACACTGATACGTGCCAACCTTCATCCCTAATCCCTAATCACTACACTCACGTCGGTAAATCTCCTCTGCTACTAACTTAAGGCGTCTGAGTTGGGCTTTCATATCATTCTGAGTCCATTGGGCAGCAAAGCTGTTGAACCCCCAGCTAACGATGGGGTTGGGAATTTCAAATTCAAAACGGTTGACCAAACGGGTGCCTTGTTCAGCTGGCTGACACTCCCAGCGGTCTCGTCCTTTGAAAAAACCCTGGAACTGCCAAACTACTAACCCTGGCTTGCGGTCGATAACCACACTCTTGAGAGTGGGCTGCAACCAGGGAATGTTTATAATGAACCGCGAGCGACTCCCGACATCAGTACTCCACTGCCCCACTGATTCACAACGCAAAATCGGGTTGAGCCAGCGATGCATTAAGCTCTGGTCAGTGATACAGCGCTCGACAATGGTGGCGCTCGCATTAATTTTAATGGATTGTTCAAAAAATTGGGCGTTTTGCATGTAAAATTTCGACATTATTGGACTATCTTGATTACCGTGGCAGCTAGCCACACTACCAGACCACTAGAGTTGTGAGGAGGAAAAATTAATCAAGACTTGATTTTTGTACATCAATTGGCTCTAAATATAAGGGTTACGTCTTGAGTGACTGACAAAACTACCAAAAAATCTTTCAGCTCCCGAGTGTCCGACGTCACATCGGGGGAAATGCCGATTCAACACTCCATCAAGTTACCCAGCCTAATTTAGGGAGTAAGACCCCCTAAGCTAACTAGTTGACTGCGTCGGCAACTATGGGTAAATTCTATCAGCACTCCTGGGTCAAGATTTGTCAGTTAGGCAAGATTAAGCCACATCTGTGGAAAATTTGAGGAGTAAAACGTTCTCCATGAACATCTCAACCTTTACTTTTAAATGTTCTCGTCGTACCTTCTGCTCAAGGTTATTTTCAGTCAGCACTCTCCTGTGAAGAGACCAGGCTTAGATAGCCTCCCTTCAGGGAGCTGACCAGCCTAAGACCTTGACCGAAGGGGTTGCCCTTCTGGTATTGGGTCTACGTTGTTGGCAAGTGTTAAAGTTCCTACCTTGGGGTAGAATGCCCGCTCCAAGCTCTAGAACCGAGTCGTTAAACACTTAGACCAGGGGTAAAACAGTGCGGTTCGGAAAGTACCGACCAACAACGTTGGCCAGGCAAACCTTAACCTTGTGCAGAATCGGCGATTCCGGTTTGAACTGGAAAGCACAACAACTGCACCTCTTGTTGTCCAGCTCTTTTTGGGACGGCAGCCTATAGCGCCGCGTCACGGTTCCTGATCGGGTCACCAGACGTACAGCTTCCCCGCTGCCAAACTTATCTAGTTGAGACGATAATACCGTGCTCCTCACCAGACCACAGTAGTCACAAGGAACTTAAGGAAGTTAAAAAACTTAGGGTTGCCTGTGACATTGGACAATTTAAGTAAGAACAAAGACTATGAATGGAACTTGGGAAGGTATCTTCCAAATTGTAGGAGTGGGTGTGCAGCCATCGGCACACCTGGTTTTAGCCCAGACAGGAGTTCCCGCATTAGACCAAGTTTTGGCAGATGGGGGAACCACCTTACTGAATGTGGTTAAAGCGATCGCAATCTTAGTCATTGGTCTTATCCTTGCTAAGATTGCTGCTGGTATTACCAAAGCAGTACTGAATCGCACCAATATTGACAACAACATTGCTCAGTGGGCTACTGGCGGTCAGACAGGAAGCCCACCTGCAGTTGAGGAATGGTTATCTGGCGCGGTTTTCTGGATTATCATCGTTTTCACGGTAGTGGCGGTTCTAGAAACCCTCAAGCTAGATACGGTTTCCGGACCCCTGAATAGTTTTCTAGACACCATCCTTGGCTTCCTCCCCAGTGTCTTTGGTGCGGGGATTCTCTTGGGCGTTGCCTGGTTACTAGGAACTATCGTCAAGATGATAGTAGTCCGGACGCTCAATGCATTGAATATCGATCAGCGCTTGGGTGAGCAAGTCGGGGATGGTGGCACTAGTCAGTTCTCTCTGGCTCAAACCATTGGCAATGCCCTGTACTACTTAATATTCCTACTGTTTCTGCCATCGGTATTAGAAACCTTAGGCTTACAGGGCACTCTCGATCCAGTACTAAGTATGCTGGGTGAGATTTGGGGGATTGTACCCAATATTGGCGCAGCCATAGCAATTGGTGCTATTGGTTGGTTTATTGCTCAACTTGTGCAACGTCTTGTCACAAGTTTCTTGACAGCAGCAGGTGCGAATCAGATCGGGGAGCGGTTTGGACTGAGTACCTCTGGTGGCCGCTCCCTAGCCGGGATTATCGGTACGATTGTCTATGTCCTGATTTTGATTCCCGTTGCTACCGCTGCCCTTAATGCCTTGCAGATCCAGGCCATATCTGGCCCTTCGATCGCAATGTTAAGCCAGGTTACTAATACCATCCCCAAACTTTTTGCTGCGGCTGGTATTCTGGCAGTTTTCTACGTAATTGGACAATTTGTTAGTGATCTGGTCACCAACGTCCTGACAGACGTTGGCTTCAACAATCTATTCAGCTGGCTAGGTTTTTCCAGCAGCACCACTGATCAAACAGCAGCATCAGAAACACCACAGAACCCACTTACCAGTCGCACTCCTTCTGAACTAGCAGGACTGCTTTTACTGATCGGTATCATGATCGCTGGTATTGTGGCAGCAACTGATGTATTACAGATTCCCGCCTTAACTGACATTGTGGCTGGGGTTGGTTTCATCGGTGCTCGGGTGCTGTCCGGGTTAGTAGTCCTTGCTATCGGTCTGTTCCTAGCTAATTTTGCCTTCAACTTGATTACTGGCTCTGGCGCTCGCCAATCCAATATCCTGGCACAAGTAGCTAGGATTGCGATTATTGCTTTTTCTTTAGCTCTAGGTCTACAACAAATGGGCATTGCCCCTGATATTGTGAACTTAGCCTTTGGTTTACTCTTAGGTGCAATCGCTGTTGCGATCGCATTAGCCTTCGGTCTCGGAGGTCGCGATGTTGCTGGTGAGCAAGTTAGAGAATGGCTAGATTCTTTGAAAAAGTAAGTCGAAGTTGAACGCGCACCCGTGGCCTTTTAGCCAAGGTTGTTCGCCCTTTTTGAATTAAGAATTAAGAATTTAGAATTAAGAATTAAGAATTTATAATTTAGAATTCTTAATTCTGCATTCTAAATTCTGCATTCTGACACAAGCGAACAACTTTTAACCTTAAACCTTCAACCTTCAACTTTTGATAATCTTGCCCTCAATTCTCCTTTAATACGATGGAGAATTGAGGTTTCGTCTAAAGAAGAGAGAATTCGTCTAACAACAGCTTTTGGTCCATCTTCTCCCCAGGATGCGCCATTAGCTAAATAGGTTTTGGTAATTTGTCCAATACCATAGCCAGATACTCCAGCAACACTAGCTTGGGTGATGGCAACGGACATATATGGCGCTAGGGAAACCCCACCGGTGACAGGGGCAGAAATTCCTAAAATACTTTTTAAGCTACTCAATCCCAAATTAGCCAAGAGTTCACTAGCACCAATACCGCCCATACTCATAGCGATTTTTTGTAATAATTGAATAGCTCCCTGCTCAGTCATAGCAATACCATAGAGACGGGATAACGTAAGAATCATTACCACATCAACTACAGTAGCGGTCAGGATATCCACAACAGTAACTGGATTGAGAGCAATCACAAATGCTTTAGTTATCACTGCTTTCCAGATAATTTGATTAGCACTGTCATCCCGAATCTTCATTTTTCGGTTGACTAAGTTTTCATTCAACTCATCGGCGTAAAGCATGGTGTTAAGAGCAACAAGGGATTTACCTTCCCGATGTAAAATCTCCAGAATTTTTAGTTTCAAATCTTCAATCTGGGGTTTCCCTCGGCGGCGCTTGACCTGAATGCTGCCATTAGGCGATCGCACTGCTACAGATACCAAAGGTGAAGCAGCAACCATCACAATTTCTGCTGGTGAAAGCAACTGCTTGACCCGTTCATCCCGAATTTTGCTGTAAATTGCGATGCGATCAGCATCAGGATATTGGTCAATCTTGTTGAACACCAGTAACATCGGTTTACCACTAGCTCTTAACTGAGATAGAGCTTGGTACTCTACCTTAGTCATATCACCAGCAATAATAAACAGCAGTAAATCTGCCTGTTTAGCTACCTCTAGGGCTAAGGCTTCCCGAGTTTCCCCATCTACTTCATCAATCCCTGGGGTATCAATTAGCTGAATTTGGGAATTACCAATACTGGGTAGGGCAACCTGTAGAATATCCTGTTGGTTATGGGTTTCTTTATGGGTTTCTTTATGGGTTTCTTGACTAGAGGTTTGACTAGGGCTTGGATTATCGGGCTGCCAATGGGCAGTTTGAGCATTCTGGGTCACCCCATGTAGGGCACCAGTTTCAAATACAGGTTGACCGACTAAGGCATTGAGTACAGAGGATTTCCCTCGTCCCACCATGCCAAAGGCAGCAATTTGGATACAGGTATTTTCCAGCTTCTCAAGCAGATTGCCCAAGTCTTGGATTTGAGCATCTAAACCAGCTTTTTCTCTACGGGATAAGTCAAGATTAGCTACCAGATCCCTGAGCGAGTCTTGTGCCTGTTTGTAGTTCAGTTCTGCCTGGATTTCCTCAAAACCTGAAATTGCGCTATCTAAATCCTGGTCAAGATCTAGAGAGTTAACAGAGTCAGACTCAGGCGAGAATTCGGTCAAAACAGCACCTCCTGCTTAAGACACGTCTGGTTTCGATCCTAGAGCATCAGTTCAGGAATCACTTTTGAGAAATCACCCGTCATAGAGTTAAATGCTTCACAGCTGACATCCATTATTCATCCCTTGGGACTTCCTGATTCCAACCCACAGCTGTAGAAGAGTTAATCATTACCTTACACGATTGGTTCGATGGAAAGCATAGGAGAGATATGAGATGATCAGCCAATTATTAAGTGTTAGTTTAACCTTGCCGATGCTACTGAACTTAGGTCAGAGTCTCACGGATACCCAAATCCTAAATTATGGTAAAGTTAACAATTATACACCAACAGGTCGAAATTTTCAGGGTAAACTCAATAGTCAAAACCCACCTTCGTTATCCTTGGCCAGCCGGGATGAAGCAAAAGACCAAGAACAAAAATGCGAGTGGCTAGACATATGTACAGAATTTAGGGAGGCATCTTTATTGGTTAGCAAAACGCTTTTTTAAAAGGTAAGTTAGGTGCTACAAAAACGTAGGAATTAGCATTGTCCTGCGACTAAATCAGGAAGGAAAATTACGCTATAATGGTACTAGATCTGCCAAGATTCTACAAAGCTTGTAATCCCAGCAAGCCCCTGAGCATGGGAGATGTCAATGATATAAAATACTATATTGATTTTTCCCCAGTCAGAGGAAATAAAATTATTGAGTCCCTCAAGCGAACCATCACCCTAATTTCTCCAGATGAGCCGACTTGTCAGCTGTTTACAGGGCATATTGGCTGTGGTAAATCCACAGAATTACTTAGACTAAAAGCTGAGTTAGAGCAACAGAAATTTCATGTGGTTTATTTTGAGTCGTCTCAAGATTTAGACATGGCTGATGTTGATCTAAGCGATATTTTGCTGAGTATAGCTGGTCAAGTCAGTGAAAGTCTGGAGAAAATTAAAATTAATATAAAACCAAGCTATTTTGTCAATCTTTTTACAGAAATTACCGATTTTTTGCGAACACCGATTGAATTAGGTGCTGAAGCAGAATTGTCGGTAGGCATTGGCAAAATAACGGCTAAAACTAAGGAAAGTCCTAAATTGCGGCGTCGATTACGGGAATACCTCGAACCTCGCACTAGTGGAATCTTAGACTCGATTAATGAAGAACTACTAAGACCTGCTACCACTACCCTTAAGAAAAAGGGCAAGGCGGGACTAGTGGTGATTGTGGATAATCTGGATCGGGTGGATATTCGCCCTTTACCCTCTGGGCGATCGCAACCAGAATACTTATTCATTGACCGGGGTGAACAGTTACGCCGACTCAATTGCCATATTGTGTATACAATTCCCTTGGCGTTAACTTTCTCCAATGAGTGCGAAACCCTGAAGAATCGCTTAGGTGGTGGACTCACTCCTAAAATCTTACCGATGGTGCCAGTCAAACTGCGCACAGGTAAAGAGTTTCCCGATGGCATGGCCTTGCTACGAGAAATGGTGCTGGTTAGAGCTTTCCCCAATCAAACTACTGAGGAACGATTTGCTTTGCTCCCGGAGGTATTTGATAATATAGATACTTTAAACCGCCTGTGCCGAATTAGTGGTGGTCATGTGCGCAACTTGCTAGGATTGTTGTTTGATTGTCTCAGGCAAGAAAACCCACCGATTCCCAGTGAGTGTTTAGAAAATGTGATTCTCGAACGTCGGGATTATCTGATCTCATCAATTACTGATGAGGAGTGGGAATTGCTGTTTCAGGTGGTGCAACAGCAAAAAGTCAGGGGTGATACGGAATACCAAACTCTATTGCGCAGTATGTTTGTCTTTGAATACCGCGATCGCGATGGAAATTGGTTTGGTATAAATCCAGCATTAGAAGAGGCACCGCAGTTTAAGTCATGGTTGAAACAAAATCACCAGCAGACGCTGCCCAATACAACGATAGTACATTAAAGGCTCTCTCTAGAGCGATCGCATTTTCACAAGGGGAATTTTCTCTTGTGATCGTGCGATGTAACTACCAGGGTTTGCAACAACAGATGCTGCAACGCCTCAAAGCACTGTGTCAGCCGCAATACCCGATTACGGAGTTTATCATACCGCCATCGGCTACCACCCTTTATACCACCATCCAAAACTACGAACACAGGGAATTGGGGCGTGGACAGGACAAGGGGATAGACAGATGCGAGAACAGGCAGAGTTCTAGCCCCATTGACCCTTCATCCCCTGAGCCTCTTACCTCCTCACCCCCTCATTCCGCATTGCTGATTGTTGGTTTAGAGTCAGTAGTTGCTATTGAGGAATTACTTACCTCTACTAATCAAGTCCGGGATGAGTTTCGTAAACGCCTAACCTTTCCTCTAATATTGTGGGTTAATGACCAGGTACTGCAAAAACTGATGCGCTTGGCACCAGATTTTGCCAGTTGGGCAGCCACTCCCCTCAAGTTTGAACTGACAACCACAGAGTTAGTCAATTTTCTCGGACAAAAGGCTCAAATGGTATTTGCCTGTCTATTGAACTCTGGAGAGCCTTCCCCCTCAACCACGCAAAACATCCCAAATCCCAACCAACATTCAACCAACCTTGGCCAAAAGGCCACGCTACGCGAACAACCTCCCAACCTCCAACCTCCCAACCTCCAACCTCCCAACCCCGATATTTCTATTACCTATTCCAGGAACTCAGCACTCCAAAACCAACGTCGATTTGAACTGGATTTTGCCCTAAAAGATTTACATAGTCGTGGCATTACCTTAGATAAGGAATTAGACGCCAGTCTAGACTTTGTTTTGGGTCTAGATGACTATAAACGCGATCGCATAAATCTAGCCAAGAAGCGGTTTCGTAAAAGCTTAAGAGTTTGGCAGCAAACGGATAACTTAGAACGGCAGGGGTTATTATTGTTTTATCTCGGTTTGTGTTACTGTCGCCAGGCTGACCAAAATCAAGCTCATAAACAGCGCTATTGGGAAGAAGCTTGGCCGTATCTGCATCGATGTATGGGAATTTTCACCCAAGCGGGGCGTCACGATCTGGTGGCTATTTTTATTAGTAAGCTAGCTGAACTGCTGCAGCATCTACAAGCGTGGTCATTCTTACAAACCACCTCTCAACAGGCTCTGTCCCTTCATGAAACCTATGGGACTCAGGTGCAACTAGCCCAAGATTACGGTTTTCTGGCAGAAGTAGCCCTTGAGCAATCCCGATGGAACGATGCTGGTCAATTAGCCGAGAAAGCTCTATTAATTTTGGTTGTTGCTGCTGATGATCAGCCCCATGACCAAGGCTTGCATCCATTGCTATTAGCCCAGCTCTATCGATTATTTTTGGTAAAATCCCAAGGAAAGCAGGGAAATTTAGCAGAAGCGGTCAAGCAGCTGGAAAAAGCGAGTGATAAACTGGCAGATGCCATAGAATCCAGCAATTATCGCTATGAGCCTCAGCGTTACCTGCACCTGTTGGAACGATTACGTAGCCTTTACTTTGAACAAGGGCAATACCTAGAAGCATTTCGGATTAAACAAGAACAACGGGCAGTGGAGCAGCTGTATGGCTTCCGTGCCTTCATTGGTGCTAGTCGTCTACAGCCACCACGAGGAGCCAACAATCCCAGCTGGCATGGGGTACAGCCACAAGACCTTATTCCCCAGGAAATGGCAGCTTCCGGACGTCAGCGAGATGTAAACCGCTTAATGGAACGGATTACCCGTGCCGACCACAAACTGACAGTGATTCATGGTCAGTCAGGGGTTGGAAAAAGTTCCATTGTCCATGCCGGATTAGTGCCAGCACTCAAAAATAGACCCCTTGGCGATCGCATTGGGTTACCGATTGTGGTGCAAGTTTACACCGATTGGGTGGGGGAACTCCATAAACACTTGGCCGATCAACTATCAGGAAATGGAAATGAAGACCCCTTGCTCAGGGAAAAATTTCTAAACTCTAATGGTAACGGTAATGGTAACGCCCTAATTGATTCTGTCCTGGAGCAATTACAATACAACGCCGACAATAACTTGTTAACGGTTTTAATTTTTGATCAGTTTGAAGAGTTTTTCTCCGTTTATTCCCATCAATCCCAACGAAAACTGTTTTATAGTTTTTTAGTAAATTGTCTTAATTTACCCTATTTAAAACTCATTTTTTCTATCCGAGATAACGCCTTACATAAATTACTAGAACTAGAACATTATACTTGGGAAGTTATAGAAAGTAATATCTTAGATAAAAAGATTCGTTATCCATTAGTCAATTTTGCCTTAGAAGATGCTTATTCAGTTATTCAAAGCTTAACCCATCGGGCTAATTTTTATTTAGAGCCAGCTTTAATTGATGAATTAGTCAGAGAATTAGGAGCTGAAATTGGAGAAGTTCGTCCCATTGAGTTGCAAGTAGTAGGAGCTCAACTCCAAGCTGAAAATATTACTACCTTAGCTCAGTACCAGTACCATGGTCCCAAAGCCAAACTGGTGGAGCGGTTTTTAGAAAAAGTTATTAAAGATTGCGGTCCTGAGAATGAAACAGCAGCTTGGCTAGTGTTGTCGTTACTCATTGATGACAATAAAAATCGACCCCTTAAGAATCGCTCGGAGCTAGCCATAGAATCATCCTTAGAAGACTATACCTTAGATTTAATATTAGAAATTTTTGAGAAATCAGGATTAGTATTTATATTACCAGAAGTTACGATCAACCGCTATCAACTGGTTCACGATTACCTGGTAGACGTTATCCGCCAGAAAAAGCAATCGAAACTGCAAGCAGAATTAGAAAATCTCCGCCAGAAAGACAAACAGAGCCAGGATAAAATTGAGCAACTGGTTAAAGAACAAGAACTCCAAAACCAACTGACCAAAATAACTAAAAAACAAAGAAAAACCGAAGAAAAGCTGAATCGAATTCTCAGACAACGATTGCGAGAAGCACGTTTGGCAGGAATGGCACTTTTTAGTCTGATGGTGATTACCGGTATACTTGGGGTTCGCTACGCTATCAGTAAAACCAACAACCATTTGAGTGACCTGAGCTACTCTTCAAAAGCTCTAGTTGATGCCAACAGAACCTTTGATGCCCTCATCCTAAGTTTAGAGGCAGCCCAGGAATTGCAGCAATCCCTTGGGGTTAATCCAGAAACCCAGACACGGGTAGTCACTGCTCTACAGCAGGCAGTTTATGGGGTCAGAGAACGTAACCGTTTAAAGGGACATCGGGATTGGGTCAGTAGTGTCAGTTTTAGCCCAGATGGTAAGCTGATTGCCTCTGGGAGTCGAGACAAGACTATCAAACTTTGGCGCAAAAACGGTACCTTGCTCAAAAGTTTCCGAGGTCATCGGGCTGGAATCCACAGTGTCAGTTTTAGTCAAGATGGTCAGATCATCGCTAGTGGTAGTGAAGACAAAACTGTGAAGCTGTGGCGTAAGGATGGATCCCTGGTAATGACCTTAGATGGGCCAGATGGGCATACCAAAACAGTCCATTGTGTTAGGTTTAGCGCTGATAGCGAAATGATCGCATCGGCTAGTGAGGATAAAACCGTCAAACTATGGCGTAAAGATGGTGTTTTACTCCAGACTCTAACCGGTCACAGTGATTCAGTGTTGGGGGTTAGTATTTCTCCCAATGGTCAGTTAATTGCTTCCGCCAGTAAGGACAAAACTATCAAACTTTGGCGCAGGGACGGAACACTGCTGAAAACCTGGCAAGCTCATACAAAACCAGTGGTGAGTGTCCGTTTTAGTCCTGATGGTAAAACTATCGCCTCTACCAGTACAGACAACACTGTCAAACTCTGGCAAACTAATGGCGAATTAATCGATACCCTGGAAGGTCATCGTAATTGGGTTCTCGATGTCAGTTTTAGCTCCGATGGTAAGAGGCTAGCTACGGCTAGTGCTGATCACACCATCAAACTCTGGAACAGTGATGGGGAATTAATCGAAACCTTAGCTGGACATAGCGAAATGGTGGTAGATGTCAGTTTTAGTCCGGACAACAAGACCATTGCATCGGCTAGTGTAGACAAAACTATTAGACTCTGGGCCAGTGACGGGGGGATACTGGCACCGATCCGCCATAATCAAGCTGTCAGGAGTGTAAGTTTCAGCCCTGATGGTGAAATGATTGCTACTGCTAGTGCAGACAATACCATTCAACTGTTGAACCGTAAGGATCGTAGCAGAAAAGCCTTCTCGGCTCATGGTGAAGGGTTGACTGAAATTAGTTTCAGCCCTGATAGCACGATTATGGCTAGCGCTAGTGAAGATAAAACGGTGAAACTCTGGAATTTAGATGGCTCCTTGCTTCATACTCTAGAAGGACACCAGGATCAGGTTTGGGGAGTTAGTTTTAGTCCCGATAGTAAGTTAATTGCTTCTGCTAGTGCTGACGAAACCGTTAAACTTTGGCTTTTAGATGGCACCTTAGTCAAGACCTTAGAGGGGCATCAGGATAAAGTTTGGGGAGTCAGTTTTAGCCCAGACGGCAAGCAGATTGCCTCTGCTAGTAATGATGGAACGGTAAAACTCTGGAATCGTGATGGCAAGTTGCTCAATACCTTGAAAGAGCATAATGATGGTGTTAATTGGGTCAGTTTCAGTCCCGATGGCGAGATGATTGCCTCTGCTAGTAGTGATGGCACGGTAAAACTCTGGAATCGTGATGGCAAGTTGCTCAATACATTGAAAGGCCATAATGGTGCCGTGAATTGGGTTAGTTTTAGTCCCGATGGAACCTTAATCGCATCTGCTAGTGGTGATACAACAGTTAATCTTTGGAGTCGGGATGGACATTTAATTAATACCTTTAAGGGACACAACGATTCGGTATTTGGAGTCAGTTTCAGTCCCGATGGCAAGTGGCTAGCGTCTGCTAGTAAAGACAAAACAATGATTTTGTGGAATTTGGATGTGGATTATTTGCTAGAGCGCGGTTGTAGTTGGTTGTACGATTATTGGCATCATAACCGTGATGCTCAAAGGGATCAGCTTTGTGGATTTTAACTGCAAGGGAATAGGGAGTAGGGAGTCGGGAATCGGGAGTCGGGAGTCGGGAGTAGGGAGTAGTGCTATAGTTTATGAACTCTTGACTTTTGCCTATTGCCTATTGCCTATTGTCTATTGCCTCTTGCCTATTGCCTATTGCCTCTTCTCCCGATTCCCGATTCCCGATTCCCGATTCCCGATTCCCGATTCCCGATTCCCAATTCCCGATTCCCAATTCCCGATTCCCTAAAATCAAAAAAAATTGCTATCTATGGAAACTAAAACTGATTCAAACCTAACTGATTCAAACTTAAGTAAAATCCCTTCTGGAGAAACCTGGAACTATGAAGCGACGGTGGCTAAAGTGGAAACTATTATTAGGCAAATAGAAACGGGAGAACTAGAATTAGCAGACGTGTTTGATCAGTTCTCTGCTGCTGTCGAATATCTCCATCAATGTGAAGATTTCCTCGATCAGCGACAGCAACAGATGGATTTGTTGATTGAGACGCTGAATAATGATGCGGATTTTTAACAGTAATTACCCCATCCCTTGAATACCAACATGTCCACCAAAGGCATACCAATCTTCACTAAAGCCCTTGAATTCCAGATCTTTCAGGGTAAATTTTACGTGATTCTCCTCCATAGTAAACTTAACCGTATTATCAGCATTAGATTGCTCTGTCACAATCACCAAATCAGTGCCTGCTGGAATTTCCTGCTTTGATGCTTCATTCAACATATTAGATTGAACAGGAGCTCGCTTAATTACCGTATCTTGATTAAAGAAAAGGTTAAGTAAAACGGGTTGATTGACTAAGGTATTCTGATAAATAGGAATGTTGAAAACAGTCTGATCTTCTTGTTTAGAGACTACATTACTAACAGTCTCTACCGGTTGAATACTCTCCATCATAATTGCTACATGGTCCTCAAAGGCATACCAATCACCACTGAACCCCTTAAACGCAATATCTTTTAAACCCAGTTTAAGGTGATTGCCAGATTCCTGACCATAATAGCGAAGTACTAATATAGTACCTGCTGGTATCATCTGACGTTTATTATCAGGCAATTGCGACGATTGAATCGGCTCTTGCTTGAGATAGCTATCTTGCTTAAACAGAATTCTTAATACATTTGCCATGACACTATACCGGTTTTTAATTATTGGGTAAGGTACAAATCAACTAATACTACCCCGTTTACGAGCTTCCTTATAGGATATTCCCACATTCTTGACACCTGCCCGAATCATTTGTTGTTCAAGCAAAGCAAAGAAGCGATTCCGGTCACCGGCCTTGATCACGGCCTGATTATGAGCTTCAGACACAGCAATGGGATAACCATAGCCTTTATAGACCTGCCCCAGCATTAAACTCAAGGCTTGATTGAGCAATGCGGAATTCTGGGCTACCCATTCTGGCATCTCGATCCGAGCAATTTCTGTACCCACATGGACATAACAGAAATAGATCCGGTGATGGTCGTATAATTCCAGAATCCGTGCCGAACTCTGAAATAAAGGGCTACGCTGTCCTGGTTGCAATAAACTTGCCCAGAGAGTCGTATCCCGCAAGGGGTCTATCACCTGACAGGGCAACTTGTCAGTGACATTACCACATTGGGTGATACATTTTGGTGTTTCATAGGGACAAGCTGGTAATCTCAGGAAATTAACCATTTCTACACTACGAGAAGCACTCAGGTAGCCGATCAGGGGTACATTAACAGCACGCAACTGCTCCCAAGCTGTTAGAATCGGAGGCAAGATGCGATCGCGTGCTTCCCCTGGCATCCCATCAAGAAACCAGTAAATTAGGGAACCATCTACTATCGCTAAATTGGGAGTATCCCTGTGGGGAGCTGGTGGATTCACCCAACGGCAAGCCATTTCTGCTAACATCGATACCTCGGAAATGGTGCGCCGATGTCCCATCCACTCCTCCGTGCGAATCCCCCACTGACGAGAAATATATAAGTCTTCCGGTCGGTAGAATACTTCCGGCATACTATCCAACAGAGGATACAGACTTTGTCCATAGTGCAACATTACCCGACCCACATTAATCACATAACAGTAGAGGATTTCGTGGTGAGACGGGGAAATTTGAGACCCATCGGTAGCGAAAACACTATGGCTTTCTGGGGGAATACTGATATCAACACAAGTATCCAGAGATTCTACCGGTGTTGCCGCCGTGAAGATCATGCGATCGCGCCATTCTTGATGAGACTTGACCAAACTCTCTTGTTGTGTTTTAGCCTTTGCCAGTAATTGTTCAGCCCGTTCTAGGCGTTGGCGAGACGCCACCGCTTCTAGTCTCAGGTGCTGACTAATACCAGGGATTTGTCCTGCCAGTTTTGCCAGATCAAGCATGGAGAGCTCATCAGTAGATTTACCGTAGATTTACGAATTTCAAACTAGTGATCTGTAACACAGGTTTCTTGTGATCTTAAACGACTCATTCAGTGATCCTAAACGACTCATTCAGTGATCATAAACAACCATAAATAAATATACACAATTGCATACATCAGGCTCCAATAACAAACGCGATTCTATACACCAGCCTCAGATCACAAACATGATTGCATACATTACCTTTTCATACTGACAGTATCCATGTCCGTAATTTCGTCAGTAATTTCTACGAGGTAAGATTTTATGAAGAATCGCCAGTTAATCAAGTCCTTGTCCCTAGCATCTGCAGCAGTAATTGGTGGTAACGCCCCAGCTCAAGCCATAGACTTCGACTTCAGCTATCAACCAGGAACGTCCCTCGAACAAATGCTGGGGTTTCAAATGGCTGGTGAGATTTGGTCTTACTATTTAACCGATGATGTCACCGTCAAAATTCACGTTGAGATGACCGACGCCTTGCCCTCAAACATCCTGGGTGGGGCACTCCCTGGTCTGGAAAAGTATAAAAACTACGGCACCTATCGGAATAAGCTCTATAACGATAGAACATCGGTAGATGATTATACGGCTTATGATAGTCTGCAAGCCCATCATTATCAGGATGGCTATACTCGCTATCATTCGGTGTTTGAAAGCGGACAAGGATGGTACAACAAAAACATTGCTCTGACCAGTGCCAATGCCAAAGCCATCAATTACCACAGCAATAACTCCCTGCTGGATGGCTATATCGTCATGAATAGGGACTTCAATTGGAGCTATGATTACCTACGTAACGCTTCAACCCCATCAAACGCCATAGACTTTCTGAGTGTGGGCATCCATGAAATTGGTCATATCTTGGGCTATGTCAGTGGTGTCGATTCGACCATACTCGCGGATAATGACGCTAGTTATCAGATGAACATTGACCGTCTGATGCGTACTACCTCCTTGGATATGTACCGCTTTACTAACTGGAGCGCAAATCAGAACAAGATTGACTTAGCCTATGGTGTCAACGCCTTCTTTTCCATTGATGGGGGTGATACAGCACTGGCATACTTTTCCGAAGGTAAGGATACCAATTTAGGATTCGGAGGTGATGGCTATCAAGCCAGCCACTGGGACGGTCTGGGCAATGATTTGGGCGTTATGAAGCCAGCCCTAGGTTGGGGAGAGAGATCCGATATCTCAGCAATGGATTTACGAGCCTTTGATGTGATTGGCTGGGACCTTAACTCCGTTGTGTTTGGCTCAGATGGACGCCCTAGTGACTCCAATATGACCTTAAATTTCAATAACTTGCTCAACAACGCCAAGAATACCTTAGCTGACAAAATCGGTAACTATCTGAATAATCCTAGCGTGAATGCCTCATCCATCGACTGGTATATCGCCACTAAGAACGAAGCAGCAGGCTCCTGGCTAAGTGAAGACCGGATCGACGATGTGATCGATATGTACGAATGGGGCCATAATGGCGGTGGTGGTGGCGGTAGCAGTGGCGGTGGTGGTAGCAGTGGTGGCAGTGGCGGCAGTGGC
>NZ_CEYLVT010000015.1:60642-63851 GCF_982860115.1 Moorena sp. | reverse complement strand
GTGGTGCGTTACGGGGCGGGCTATCCAAAGCCTGGCTACGAGGCGGAAAATGAGGCACCCCTAACGCACCCTACGCAACTAATTTTATTGGGCAATAAAACTCCGGATATCTTTCCCATCTTGCCTCTTGCCTCTTGCCTCTTGCCTCTTGCCTCTTGCCTATTGCCTCTTTCAGCAATTCGTGTGTTTACAACCGAGATACAAAGGCTATAATTGATCGAGCTTAACGTCTGCTTCCGTTGGCACCACTGATTCTTCTGGAATCTTTGTTGTTGATAGATTATCATCAGCCACAGGATTACCATTTTCGTCCACGAAGGTTAAGCCTTTTTTAACAATGACTCCATTGGGATAATCATCGGATTGGGGTACCGAAAAGACGGTGACTTTAATCCCCCTCCTATCTTCAGGTTCCGGTATAGGTTGGAAGACATCAATCTTCAACTTCATTGCCAGTTCAGGAGCAACGTCTTGGTTGGTTAGAAAACTAAAATCTTTACTATCAAAGGGAAAATCCTCGGCAAAATTGAAAGGAAACTGATCATTAATTGATCCAGTAGCAGTATAACAAGGATCCGGTGATGTACCTTCCGTAACAGTAATTGATTTTGCCCACATATCAGATAATGGATGATTGTCAGATAAGTTAATGGGCAATTCTTCAGTAATGCTATAGGTATTCTCGACTTCCTCCATAAAGGTTGGGATATCGTTAATATTTTGATAATCGCTGATTTTATCCTCTGCCATCTTATCTCCTGTTTATTTAAATTAAATTAAACCTATTGCTTAAAGCCTTAACCTTTAGCATAAGCCGCATACCAGCCAACAGCATCATTACTATCCGTGGCATCAGGATTGCCAAAGATAACAATTTCCGTTTGTCCACTGGGGGGAAATGAGAGGACAAAAAACTTAAGAGCAACCTTCTTAATTTTCAACAAGTAAGCTGTACCAGAAGTGCTAGTGGAATCAACCAGTAATTCCACTGTCTTGAAGGACAGCTTCAGTACACTCTGGAGAGGAAAACCGAGCACATCCCCACCAATTCCCGGTAGCCTCAATCCTACAAAAGTTGTGGCTTTTTCCTGGGAACCATCCTGATTCGGTTCCCAGATAATCAACAGATTAACCACAAACTGAGCTGAACCCGACAATGCCCCCAAACTGCCCAAATTAAACTCGAAATTAAAACCAAAGCCACTGTCGGGCATAGAACCAGTGCCCAAGGGAGTTTTAACCGTAAGATACCCTTTAGGCTTGCTATCGGGTTGAGCAGGGTCGAGATAGACGAAGTTAGTCAGCTTAAGGGGAAATTTGCTGTAGAGACTATGGGGGCGGGCTTTACTCTGAGCCAAATCAAAGGCAATTTGGCTGGCATCCACACTAAAGGTGATATCCTGGGTACCATTGGTATGCTTGCAGTTCATCACAATGGTTAGCTTTGAGAACTGGAGGAATTGTTCGTTATTGGCTAGCTCATCGAGTTTTTGCTGCAACTCCGCTGATGCTTGATTGAGAGTATCAATCCCTACTTGATAATCGTCTTCCAGAGCACGGGCACTGCGGTTGACCAGGTTGCTGGCAGTTAACACGTCATCGGACACGGAAGTATCTGACCCAAAGGATAATCCATCAAAGGTCTCTAGGTCACGGAAATTGAGACGGCCCCAGAGGGTAAACCGTCCAATGGTGAGTGTAGTATCATTGCCTGGGGGGTCTGTGGAAAACGTGGCCTTAACGATGTCAACATTATTGAGAATATGACTATCGGGTAGGGCAAAATAGTTCTCGCCGCTAAAGCTAAAGCTATAGGTAATCACGCCATCGTGTTCTTCCGTAAAGCCCTGGAGAATGACGATATTCCGTCCTGAACGACTATTGAGTAATTGGGTGGCTTCGTCAAAGAGTTTATCTAGGGTAAGATTGACCTGACTGGAAAATGCGGTAATTTGAGAATTTTGGAATTGCACCCGTAAGTTGGCCACCTGGAAGGCATAGCCCAAGGGACCGGTTTCTGGCACGGAGTTGTCTTGATAGTCCAGCAATCCAAACAAAGAAGACTGTTCCGCTACCAATTCCCCATTTTGGGGAAAAATCGGGGTGCCATTACTCCCGACATACTGAGCGTAGAAGTTATCCTGGTCTTGTATGCCACATTCTAGGGCTTTCAAGTCTTCAGGCAGTCCTGTCCCAGCTGGGAGCTTGACATTTAAAGCAATCATCCCTGACCAAAAGGTGCTGCTGCCAACCCGGGCTAGAGGGGCAGCATTATCCCGGTCTTTTTCAGCAGCATTGGGGTCGTTGGCCGTTGCGATCGCATTTTCAAAGAATGTCACTAAGCGATCGCGCACTGCTTTAATTTCCTTGACCCGTTCATCAGCATCCGTTGCCGTCCCGACAAATACCTCCGGTTGTTCCCACAGGGCGGTATCCTTGAGAATATCAATCAGGGGCTTATCTAGGAACTTAAACAGTAAGACCGTATCCGTATCCCCTGTGCCCTGACGCCAATTGTCTGGATTGAGATCAAAGGTCCACCCTTGAATGGTCAGTTGGTTATTCTGAAAATGCTCCTTGATAACTGGAGGAGATTCATTGGTATCGGTTTTGAGGGAAGTCGGGTCAGTGATCACCAGGAACATCTGACTGGACTGGAAAGCTGAACGGAGGGATGAACCCCGTTCTAGGTCCTGCAAACTCACATCCTTATTGTCGGTATCCTTCGCCAGTAATAGACTATTGAGGGTTTGGTAATCAGAGGAATAGGTTGCCAACAATCCCAGGGAAGTTGTACCAGTGATGGTTTCCGCTGGTGCAGCAGCTGTCATGGCCTGAGCTTCAGGGGTAGCTGATCTACTCAAGGCACTGAATGCTTGGGGACTAAATGTCCCTATCCCCCCTAGTATTCCTTGAGGTTGACCGCTAAGTTGAGTAGTGTCTGTTTCAGCAATAATTTTAATTTGTTTGCGGCGCTGGGGATTGAGGATTTGTTCCTCCATTTGCTGATAGTGAGCCAGGGTTCCACTTACGCCTCCATAGGGAAACAAGGGTAAATATTCTCCCCTGGGCAGTCCTGTAACGGGAACCTCCAAAAACGTGAGGAGGTCATTAGTTGGGTCTTCGTTAGTTGGGTCTTCCAACAACGTGAGGGGGTCATCTGCCTGGTCATCTGCCTGGTCATCTGCCTGGTCATCTGCCTGGTCATC
>NZ_CEYLVT010000015.1:0-60542 GCF_982860115.1 Moorena sp. | reverse complement strand
GGTCATCTGCCTGGTCATCTGCCTGGTCATCTGCCTGGTCATCTGCCTGGTCATCAGTTGGGTCTTCGTTAGTTGGGTCTTCCTTTGCATCCTCTAACGTTGATGCTCGATACAGCAATGACTGCTTGGGTTGGGAAAAATAGACCGGTAAATTCGTGACTTCCTTATATTCAATATATCCCCAAGCTGTAGTTGTTTCCGATTCTAGACGCTGCCCAGCTTCATTGGTTTCTACAATTTGCTCCGGAACGAAATCCGGCGCAAAGGTCGGTTTTCCAGCTTCCAGATGCAGAATATTAAGCTGTTGACTCGACAGTTGAATGTATTCAATCCCCGCTAATCCACACAAAAAGTTATCTTCATCTCGTATCGAGAAGTCCTCTCCACTGGGGATAGGGGTACTCTCGTAATCGGGAACCGAGAGAGTATATTTCCCTTGGGGGACTAGATACAAAGGTGAACCAAAGATGCTATAATTCTGCCCTGGACGCTCTGCAAAGATTAGCCGACTGTCCCCATGACCATGGGGAGTGACATGGATGGAATATCCCAAATTAGTGCGATAACAAGAAGGCAAGGATAAATTAATAGTAGAGTTTCCTGGCTCTACAAAGGCAAAGTAAGTGCGATCGCCATTCAAAGGTTGGAGTGGATCTAGGGCACTATATAAGGTCAGATTTTGGCTACCATCCCCCTGCTGAGAATAATGGGAAGCAGCATCGCTATCTTCCCCCAAAAAGGGATATCGATGGCTAGAAATCAGGAAGTCCTGGTCGCTATTCAATCCTGCAAAACCAGACAAGGGGTCACTCGGGTCTAGTAAGGAGTTTGCGGATTTGAAAAACATCCGCAGGGTAACATCCAGATAAACTAGTTCCTCAAAAGAGGCTGTGCCAGGAGATCGGTTTTGCAAGGTCAGGGCAAAGCTCAGGCAACCGGCCAACTCTCCGCTAAAGGGCAATGCCATCGCTTCCCCTGCTTCATTGACCTCAATCCCTTTCAGTTGATGAGCACCATAACCTGTGGACAAATAAAACGGGTCACTTTTCGGTAATTCAGTGTCCGGTGATTCAGTCTCGGTGCTAGGGAGGTTGTGTAGAGACGGATCGGGGGCAAACACAAATCCGTCTTTGGTTGCGTTCAACTGACAAATTACACCACTAGCGATCGCTAATTCATAATTGCGGAAATTAAAAAAGGTCAGTCGCTCTACAGTATCTGTCGGGGAAAGGGTTAGGGCATGAAATCGCCAGCGAGAGACTAACTCCTCTGGGTTATCAATCCACAAAAACCGAGTATTGCGTACCGAAGGTGTAATCAGAAATTCACCAATGCGGTCGCTCAACACCGAAGGGTCTATAGCATCATTCCCCTCTAGAGCCGCTTTGAAAAATAGATATACTCCCGTCTTTATTGTCCAAGTTTCTTCCAGGGAAAGGGTTTGAGAACCTTCTATCGATCCTTCATTCACCCAAAAACCAATGCTATAGGGCAGGGTAGGGTTAACGGATTCAGATAAAACGTAGAGCGCCTGTGCTGTTGATTGGGTAAAGGTAGTCATCTGCTCACCCCCTACAGGACAATGCGATCGCCTTTGACCAGAGGCAAATCAAGCACCAGACTATTTTCGTCGAGGTAGATAAACCGATAGCTAGGTTCGTTAGACACCCCTTCGTGTAAAAGGCGACTCAACCTCGGTTTTCCGGTAGAGTTCAGTAGGGATTCTCCCAGGGATACTGACGGAATACTGACATGTTGCTCCATCAGTTGTCGTAAAGTCGTTCCCACCGGAACAAATACCGGTTGTTCCTGTAGCACCACCGTAATTTCTGGAATCACTGTTGCCCGTCCTCGGAAATAAAAGCTGGCAACGTTTGTCTTTTTATCCAGGTCTGTTACTGTTGTTGCCCCCATAATGGTTGCGGCCTGTTCGGGATCGAGGGAACCTGCAGAAGGAGCTGCCAAACTAGGATACACCAGCCGCAAGTAGGGTTTTTGATAGCCAACTTTAAAGGTATCCAGACTACTTCCAGCCCCTACCGTAGCAATATCTGTGGTGACATAGGGCTGAATTTGGGACAAAAACCCATCAAAATTAATCATTAGGTTAGTGCCATCCCGATAACTGTTGAGGCTATAGTAAGACGTGCCACTGCCCACAAACCCTGAATTAGCCGTATATTGGGCTGGATGAACAAACTGATAGTTTTGGTAATCGACCCGTAACCGCATTCCAGCTTGCAAATCCACTGAGCCATTAACGCTATCCAAGCCGTAGTAGTAGTAGAGAATTTCCTCAACCAACAACGGCATCCGTTCAGCAATGCGGGTTTTTACCAGGGTGAGGGTACCAGCAATCAGATTACTGTTGGTATCTAGTTGAGCAATAAAGTTGTCGTAATCGGTCTTAAGTTGATCTAGCCAATTTTCAGTGCTTTCCGGAGGAGTGATGGTCAGGGTGCAGCTTTGATCGGCATTTTCTGTAAGGGTAAAGATGCCTGTGGTGCTGGAGATGTTATTGGACTCCGCAGCAGTGTTGAATAACTGCGGCAATGTTGTGGTTTGGGTGATAGTAGCAGGGTCGTTGCCATTGCCCAAATAAATAACAGGTTTTTCCTCCACCACCGTAAAGTAGTAGTCCGCTTGATGGCGAAACTGTTGTGCAAAGATCACATCTATTTGGGAGTTTAACCTTGCCAAAATCGCTTCCAGGATGTGATTGGGAGTCAGCGGTGGGCGGACTAGGGTAAACTCCGGCACTGTAAAGGTGTTTACCGTCCCTGCTTGATCGGTCCAATCAAAGGTTCCAGAGACTTTTGCCAAAAAGCCTAACTCAGTCAGTTCCAGGATTACAGTGGCGTTCATCACTGATGCGATCGCTACCTGGTCGATAATCTTTTGGGAGGTACCGGGTTCAAAGATTGGACCTAAGGTAACTTCAAACGGTAGAGTTAAATTTCTTTGCCCTTCCAGGACAAACTGCTCATTGCGCCACCAGCCATGGAGTACAAGGTTTTCTCCCAACCAATTGCCCTTGAGAACAACTTTTCCATCGTCAATTCCCAGGGGGTCAAATTGACTCCGTTGTTGATCGTTACGAGCAAAGAGTAGCTTGAAATCTACCGTCCAATCAAATGGGCGATAATCCCTTAATTGGGGGAGTACTAGTTCAGGCACAGAGGTGATGGAAGACATCTGCCAGATCTCCCCGGTGCTATCTGATTTCAGGAATAGACACAACCCCTCTAGGGTATTAATTTGTCCTAATCCAATTTGAAAATCGAATTCCGGTGAATTGAGGGCAAGTTTACCCGGCGCATCCCCTTGAACTGCCGTAAAGGGAATTGACGTTTTCCATAACGTGCTATCCACTTGTCCCCATTTAAAGTACCAGCTTGGGGAGCTTCCAGCTTCTGATTCCCATTCCAGGGCAATCTTGGTGAAGTCAAACTCAGGAGTAACTTCCCGGATTTCAGAGGTGTCAACCTTAAGATTGAGCTTAGACTCTGAATAGTCCTCTACATCCGGCATACCCTCCAAAGTCAGTTGAGCAGTTAGGGGTTGGTTCAAAGGACTGGGCATATTAGTCAGCGTCAGGTTGCCCAAAATTTCAATAGTGGGGTAGTAGCGCTGGTAAATCGCCTCTGGAGTCAGGGCAGAGTCATAAATTGCCACCTCGTAGAGTTCCCCTTCCCAAGGGAAATCTTCATTCCTTGGGAAGTTGCCCCTGCGTTCGATAAATAAAACGTCATTTGCTAAAGCTAACTTAACAGCAGGGTCATTTGTCCAAGGATGAAGCTCCTCATCACCCCTGTTTTCCCGAGAAGAATCCTCCTCATCATCCCGACTTTCCCAACGATTATCGTCATCATCATCTCGACTTGGCCAACGATTACTCCTCTGAGTCCAATTTCTCCAACGATTACTCTGCTGATTCCAATTTCTCCAAAAATGACGCTCCTCATCATCGCTATTAATCCATTTAGAATTGTCTAGCTGCCCATTGAGATACACCTTGGCATTATCACTCTCATCCCCGAAGTTATTCTGTGAGAAAGTATAGACAACATAGGTTAGCTCGTCGGTTGTTACTGTGTCGGGACTTGTGGTCAGGATTTGCCAATATCGGTTTCTATCATTAGTGTTGGTGCGCAATAGCACACTATACTCGTCGTGATGGTACCAATCCCCCGACCAGCGATTGCCATAATCCTTTAGCCATTCTGAATCCCCTTGAGCGAGAGTCACATAGGGATTTTGAGGATCTTCGGATAGAGTAACGACTATAGCTGGGTATTTTTGACCCGTTTTGCTAGGTTTAATCCAGGTTGCAATAGTGATTTCGTTGCTCTCTTGGAGTGCCTTGATCAGTTTGCTAGCAGAACTTAGGTTTGCCGCTTCTAGGGTGGCATTTTCACTCTCGATCAAGCCATCTTTAACAGCAATAGACCCTAATCCCCACTCCACTGTTTCTGGCTCCGTTTGAATCCGTAAGTCGATGGCGGGTGCATCTTCGCTATTCCTCAAGGAGCAATCATAAACCCATTCTCCCGACTTTTCTCCAAACCAATAGAGCACCTGGGGTTGAAGAGGATTTGAACCAGGTTTCACCGTAAAAGTCGTCAACTCTAAATTGCCCCAGGGTTGAATCGGGATTTCCTGAGGATTATTAGGATTGTAATTAAAAATCAGTTCAGAGCCATCGCTCAACCCGGCCTCAAGGACAATATCTTGACCAGAGAAAACCGCCGTCACTGTTCCACTGACAGTAGCGGTTTCGGAATTAAGTTGCTGGGTAAAACTCAGATTTAAATCTTTGAAATAAGTTGAACCTTCGGGACTAAATCCAAAAGAGTCAGTCGATTGAACCCCTAACCTAAATGAATCGCTGTCGTAGGTTAGTTCAATATTATAAAATGCATCGAACGGTGAAGCAGGTAATCCCGGTAAAATTAGGTTAGCTTGATAAAGGCTCTTATCAAGGGATTCTCCAGGTTTGAGAATTTGTGCAACTGATGATTCGGCTAGAAACTCGGAGATTGTTTGTTTGCTATAGCGCTCTTTATCGAGTCCCTCAGGAATTGTAATCCAATAAATCTGGAAACCAGTCTGAGCATCAATCTCGTATTTAAAGTAGTACTCAGAACCTAGACTCAATAATGTTATAAATCCGTATGCGAGCATAAAAATTCCCTTGAATTCTATCTAAGGATTCAGCAACGTTGGTTATGGAATCAAACCAGGAGCAAGTGCAGTTTTATCAAGTTGAGCCGGTCTAGCTTGCTCAACATCTATCACAGACCACCCCTAAGTAGAGCATTTTTTTTACTAAACTTAATATTTACTAAACTTAATCAATTAGCCGATAAATTAGCAGTATTTTGCCAAGGATTCTTAGGCCGAGAGCCACTCCAGGTTTTTCCTGGATGTCCTTGCTGTCTGCATGGTTGACGTTTAGTTTTTTATGCTGTATCTTGTTTTTATTATTTCTGAGTTTCCGTTTTTTTTAGTAGGTCTGTTGATAGCGGTTTTGATTAAACTTTGCGTTCTAATTCTGCTACTTACAGGTAGTTGATCTATTTTTTGTTTCAGTTCTTCTATTGTTGCTTGCTGCTGAGCTATAGCCTTCGCTATAGTAATGAGCATTTCTACCACTCCCTCCTTCTACAACTGCTTTAATCGTTATATATCTAGTTTTTTCGGCTGGCATTTGGTCACGATTGCCATGCTATCTCTTTGTATCGCTCTTGTCAATACCCTACACCCTAAATCCTTACTTTAGTCGGAGAAAAAAAAATGACTTGGCAGGTATAACCACCGTGAGAAGTTGACATTTTGTTTCAAACATGTCTTTTATTTGCTAAACTTTGAACAGTAGAGCGAAACGATAAAACGTTGATTTTATTTTAGTAAATAACCAGTTAATAGACTGCTAAGTATTATAGAAAAATTAATAACGTTTACCAATAATAATATTGGCTTAGAAAAGTCTTATTAAAGCGTAGAGATACCCTAAAGAAAAAAAACCGGAATTATTCCTGAAATTATTGCCAAAGATTAGCTGTTGTAAGCATATGCGCTACTTCACAGGCTAGAAGCCTGTGCCACGCACGCTACGCGAACACCATTCAGTCGTCAGCTGAATGCTTAGAGTAAGCCAACTCAACGAAAGGGTAAAGACTCACAGTGATATCAAGTTGCGGTCAAACGTATAACTTCCTCTTCCACCAATATCCCCATCTCCCCATCTCCCCATCTCCCCATCTCCCCATCTCCCCATCTCTTTATCCAACCAATCTACTCTCTTTGAATGCAACTCGGTATAACGTGGAAATCCCCCAGCCCTCCGATTGTTCCCGCCGGGGGAGGATGCCAATGGAAACCATACCCTACAATGAGGGAGTTTTCCTATTTCATCAGCAAATTGGCTATATTGTTAATTTTTGTTAACTTTTTATAAGTTCTATGGTGAGATGCCCAGGAGATGTTAGTATCCGGTGTTTATGTATAAAAATTGTTAACGTGGATTAATGGGTGGAGAGATTTGGTGAGCCACTTAAGTCTAGAGCAAGAGGAGCAACTCCAGAAAATAGGGACCTATCTCAGCCAACTCAGGCAGGAGAAATCTATACCTATTGAGGAAGTCGCTGAGAAAACCTTTATTCGATTGCATATATTGCAAGCCCTTGAAGCAGGGCAATCGGAGCGGTTGCCCGAGCCAGTTTACATTCAAGGCTTCATTCGTCGGTATGCAGAGTTTTTGGGTCTAGATGGTCCAGGGATAGCCAAAACGTTTCCAGTTAATTCTGGATTTTCCTTAAAAACCGAGAACACCGATAATACCGATAATACCGATAATACCGACAACACCGACAACACCGACAACACTGAGTCTGGTGCCTTAGTCTTGTATACCGGTACCCCCTCACAACAGAACTCTGAGACTCCAAGCTCTCCTCAAAAGATTCCTAAGATTGTAGCCAAAAGCAAGACTGTTAAGACCGTAGCCAAAACCATAGAACCCTATTATCCTTACATCATAATCCTAAGCTTGGTCAGTGTTGCTGGTGGACTAATTTATCTACTCAACACCGTGTTCACCTATATCACTAATCAACAGATCGAAAACTCATCAGTTACTCAGGAGCAGACAACCCCAGATAAACCAGAACAACCAGCACCAGCCCCTAACCCAGAACCATTACCACCCCCCACACCCAAACCTTCCCCATCTAATCCATTAATTAAAGTACGCTTGAGTATTACAGAGCAATCTTGGGTACGAGTGGTAGTTGATGGCAAAATCGAGTTGGAAGAAACCTTACCCAAGGGATATCAGAAAACCTGGATTGCTAAACAAAAACTGACTGTTAGATCGGGGAATGCAGGAGGTGTTTTGTATAGTGTGGATCAACAGCAACCAAAATCCCTCGGGAAACGTGGTGCTATTGTACAGAGGAGTTTTAGCTTAGCTGCTCAGTAGATCAGTGGCAGTAGCTTGTAGGGTGGGCAAAAAGCGTTTGGTTCTTTTGAGTATTGTAAGCATATGCGCTACGCGCACGCTACGCGAACAGCCGTCAGCTATCAGCTATCAGGTAGCAGGCGCTTTAACTGCACGGGGTCGGATCAGTAAAACGAGCAGGGATTTTCAACCAGCCGTAGCAGCACCCCCCAGCTTGTTTACTACCTCCCGTTGATTAGCTGACGGCTGAGGGCTGATAGCTGTTCGCGTAGCGTGCGCGTAGCGCATATGCTTACTGAGTATTCATGATTAGATACTTTGCCCACCCTACTGGAATTGGTATTTTTTTTCTATCAAATACAAACCCTATAAAAGAGTAAGCTCAATCACTAGATCGTTAAAGTCGCGATCGCTTTCTTCACTGTCATTACCACTTAAATCTTCAAAGGCGAATGTGAATGTGTTGTCACTGCTATTTCCAAGTTCAAGGATGTGGCTCATGCCATCACTGTTAGCAGCGGTGAACGCAAAGAATACGTCAGCATCGCCATTTTCTACATCATCCAAATCCCCATCTGTAACTAAGTAGGGAGCTAGGATAGATCCACCCGGTAGAGTAACATCAAAATTCACCGTGGTCAAGTTTTCATCTACGTTGAAATCAACCACGCTGGCATCAATAGCCGCTTCTGCATAACCCTCTTGGCCAGGCGTAAAAGATTGACCCGTGATCGAATCAATTATCGTTCCCTGTTGATCAGCAATTACATAAAAGCCAATTAAATTGTCATAGTCCGCCTCTCTAGTCACAGTTGCTGTAGCTTGTCCCGACAAACCGGTTAAATCTAGCAGTCCATCAGAGGAGGGATTGTTGTCGGAGCTGATTATAAAGGCATTGTCTGGAATTGTAGTAATTTCGGTGTTGAGCTTGATAATGTCAGCAAAGGTCACTTCTTTTATTGCTGCAATTTCCTCTTGGGTAAAGAAACCGCCATCTTGAATCGGTCTCTCGAACCAGAAGCGGTCAGCATCCCGTATCCGCTCGTATTGCTCCCATAGCATGGCTTGAATAGTTTCTCCGGCACCGGATACAGCAACAGCATCTTCTGCAAACAGCCCAATCAATAAGTCGATATCTTCTACAGTGTTGTAGAGGTTTTCGAGAGTATTTGCTAACTCTGAATTTGAAGTAATTTCCTCAAAAGTGGTTACTCGTGGTAGACCGAGACTGGTTCGCACTTGGTTATAGTCAGCCAAACCATGATCTCTTCCCCGTTGCTGATTAGCAGAGTAAAGGTCAAATCCGATCGCTCCTGGTACTAAAGCATTGCGCAGGTCAAAAACTATATTAGTATCAACATCTTCAGTAATTGTTTGACTCGCACCGCGCAAGATATTATCTATATCGCTACTATCATTAATATTCGGTGAACTAAATGTGCTCAGTAATGGCAAACTGGTGAGATTACCATCAGCATCAATAGTGTCGATACGGTTATTAGTTTGGGTATGACCAACACGAAGACCAGCAGCAGCAAATTCACTAGTGATTTCTGGAGTTTGATTAGAGTTATACCCACTGTAGTCAGTGATCACATTACCCAGCATCAGGGGGAGCCACTCGTAGATAACAATATTTGCATATTGGGCAATGTTAATCTGGCGAGCGCGTTGATATATCTGCTCATCTGTCCAGTCAGTATGAAACCGATAAAGTTCTTGGGCAAGGCGGTTGTGGTTACGCATCCAGAGGGTATGCTGGGATGCCAAACTATCATTCTCGTTAACTCGTGTATCCCCCGCTAGAAAACCCACATCCATAAAAGCGCCTTTACCACTGATCAGTTCTCCATCAGCACCTGTGATGTTAAGGGGTAACAAGTCGTCATTAGTGGTAACTGTTTCATCTGAAAAGACGTTGAGGCGACCTTCTGAAAAAGCACGAATTGCTTGATATTCTTCTTCCGTAGACCCATAAACTACAGAAAGATCAAGCCAAGAGGTAACAATATTAATGGCTTGTCCTGGGCTCCCAGAGACTCCAGTACCGCTTAAAAACGCATCCCGTTCAAAGTCAAACTGCAAGCCACCATCTGCTTGTATAGAAATTTCTTGAGTGGGAGGAGTGTTTGGTGGAAAATTCGGGTCATCGGCGGGAATATCAATGGGGAAATTGAGTGATTCTAACCGGTTTTCGTTCTGTTCTTTTGACCCATTGGCTGCTAAATCAGTGTCGTGGTTGACGAACTGACCAAAAGCCCAAATGAAAGCACTTAAGTCATTACTATTGGGATCAGACTCTCCTTCTTCTAAGTTAGAGGTGGCATTGCTGATCACTCGGGTACTAGGGCGATCGGGTGGGTTAAGCAATACAAAGGGCGCATCAGATACATTGCTTAAGCCCTCTGTATTCGATATAACATTCAATCCCAATCCATTTAATCGGTCTGCTTCGGCTTGGGTAAATATGGGAATGGGTTGGCGAGTAACAGTATTGCCATCTATACCGATCAGAGCATTGCCTTCTGCATCAAATGCGATACCCGCCGGTGACTGGATTCCGTCTTCATACTCAATTGGAGACAAACGCAGCAAAGGCGTATTAGGGGTACCCAAAGAGACTTGGTCTAAATTATTCCTACTGCCGTCGATCCGGCGAATGGTAATCCCTTCATCGTTTACAACTAATGTGCTATCGGCAAATGGGTCTCGTTGAAGAACAGTGTTGAGATTTGTCATAACATTACATTTAAATAAACCTAAGGCTTATCTATAAGAGTTCCCAATCGTAAGGAAAAAATCCTAGAGGTTACGTTAAATTAGGATGTTTTGTTGTACAGCTGACACCAGACTATTGACCTAAAAGCATTGCTATTTTTAGGTAGTTTTATGGTTGACCTCTAGGGTTGACTGTGGTTAGCTGATAAACGTCACGAATAAATAGTCTGCTCACGGGGTGACAACAAAGCTCAAACCTAGATAGGTGTTGGGTTTTAGGTTTTAGGTGTTGGGGAAAATGAGCGCATCGGAGTGATTTGTATTTCCCAGCAATTGAAGCAATTTTTACCAATTCAACTTCATTGATAGTTTTAATCAATCCATCCCGCCAGGGCAATCTTCCCTAAAACCTAACCCCTAAAACCTAACCCCTGTAAGATTGTCAATTAGCTTGTCACCCCCTGAGAATATTCTGTTACCTTTAGAGCTTCTGAAAGCTTAGACTATAGATTTAATAATTGCTAAATCATTTTATATATTTTTTTTTTCATCTAGATTGAGTCATAAACTAAAGTAGTTTAACAGGTTTGATCGGATACCAATTTAAGTTACTCTGAGAGGATTGTAAATACTTTTTTAGACTCTATACCAAATCTTTAAATCTCTGATTAGATGTATTTGATACGTTTACATTTACTACTTTTTTTGCCTTATAAGAGCTTTCTAGCAAGGAACAGGTGACCGAAAAAAATCTGTGTCCCTAATAGTTATAAAAACGCTGCAGCTGATAGCTTATAGTTTACATACAAAGCTATCCCGTAGCATTTCTTTCAGATTATCGCTTTTTTTAGGTGTAATTTTTATTATAATTTTTAGCGCATAACGACCTTTGATTAAATAAAAACAAACCTGAAACTATTTTGCCTATTGCCTATTGACTATTGCCTATTGCCTATTGCCTATTGCCTATTGCCTATTGCCTATTGCCTATTGCCTCTTGCCTATTGCCTATTGCCTTTTGCCTCTTGCCTTTTGCCTCTTGCCTTTTGCCTTTTGCCTCTTGCCTCTTGCCTTCTACCTTCTGCCTTGCATCCAATACATTTTTATTGTTGCCAACGGATGTGGTATGATTATTATTTGACTTAGATAAACTAAAAAAAATATAAAGACAAGGCTTCAATAAAATTTACAAGAATCCCCGATAGTCTTCATCCCCGTCTCTTTAGAGCGGGGATGAAGACTCGCAGCGGCCTTTAGCCGCCGTGAAGAAGTTTTAGTTATGACTTGACAAATTACGCTAGGCGTGTTAGCGTAATAATATATCGATTGAGGTCGAGATTCGTTCGCGTAGCGTGACCAAAGGTCAAGGTCAATGATTATAATTGAGTTTAAGGTATACGGCAAAACCCATCAATATCAAGCTATTGATCAAGCTATTCGGACGGTTAAATTTATCCGGAATAGTTGCATTCGTTTATGGATGGACAACAAAGGAACGGGTAAATACGACCTTAGCAAATACAGCAAAATATTAGCTAAAGAGTTCCCATTTGCTAATGAATTGAACTCAACTGCCCGGCAAGCTGCGGCTGAAAGGGCGTGGTCATCGATTTCTCGCTTCTTTGAGAACTGCAAGAAAAAAGTACCTGGAAAGAAGGGTTATCCAAAGTTTCAAAAACATTGCAGGTCAGTCGAGTATAAACAGTCAGGATGGAAGCTGTCCCCTGACAAGAAGTCGATAACCTTCAGTGATAAGAAAGGAATTGGGAAGCTAAAACTCAAGGGCACCTGGGACTTGTGGCGTTTTGACAAAAAACTGATCAAACGAGTTCGTATTATTAAAAGGGCGGACGGTTACTATGTTCAGTTTTGCATCTCTGTCGATGTAGAAGAACAATTAGAGCCGGTTGACGCCACCGTGGGATTGGATGTAGGGCTAAAAGAATTCTACACTGATTCTAGGGGAAACACAGAACCCAATCCTCGCTTTTATAGAGCAGGGGAAAGACGCCTAAAGTTTTATCAGCGCCGAGTATCTCGGAAAAAGAAAGGCTCATCTAACCGTAATAAAGCCGTTAATAGATTAGGTAGACATCATCTCAAAATAAGTAGGCAGCGTGAAGAACATGCCAAGAGACTGGCACGTTGCGTAATCCGGTCTAACGACCTGGTCGCCTATGAAGATTTGAGGGTAAAGAACTTAGTTAAGAACCACTGTTTAGCCAAGTCTATTAATGATGCTGGTTGGTATCAATTTAGAAAATGGTTAGAGCATTTTGGCCAAAAGTTTGGCAAAGTCACCGTTGCGGTGAATCCTGCTTATACAAGCCAGAACTGCTCAGAATGCGGCGAGGTAGTCAAGAAGTCACTATCAACCAGGACTCACGTCTGTGAATGTGGTTGCGAACTAGACCGTGACCACAACGCCGCAATCAATATTCTGAAAAGAGCTTTGGGTACGGTGGGGCACACCGGAACCTGGATTGACCGTAGGTCACGCTACGCGAACATAGATCCAAACGCTTCAGGAGAATCAACCTCTACTCTTTCTGGTTCCGACCTGACTGAGCAAGTTGGCTCGTTGAATGAAGAATCCCCGCGTATGCGCGACCGGGGAGTGTCAAAAAAATCCTAACTCAAGGGGTGACTGGACTTGACGGCTTAAGTTCACTAACGTCACTTGTTTAACTTAGGCGAATCGGTCAGACTTGTTTTCGCTGCATCGCTTTTGCAAAAACACTAGGCTGGAATACGGAAAGCCCTATTATCTCCTTAGTTGAGTGATCCATTTACAAAATATGGGAGCTAGCAAAATTGAATTTGGTGTTTCTACAGGTGCGCTTATGCAGGTAACAAACCAAGGTTTTGATGGCCAATGGCGGGAAAATGCAGAAAACGAATCTACCGCTACTTGGGTGGAGCCCCTCCTGGAAAAACTGTCTACTGGAGACCGCACCGCCTTTTGGCCACTTTGGGAACAGTATCAAGATTATCTTTACCATCGCGCTCTGCAGCTGGATGGGGGGTAATCGGTTCCAAGCCCAAGATGCTCTTTCTGAGATTATGCTCAAGGCTTGGGAAAAATTGCCCAAATTTTCCGCAAAGATTACCAATCTCAAGGGATGGCTGACTAAATTTGCCCATAACTTCTGTATAGACCGCCATCGAGAAAACAACTCTGGGGCAATAGGGGTAGAAAACCTGGAAGCGATGAAGCGTTCGCGTAGCGTGGCCTACGGCCTCAGCTTCCGCTAAAAGCGATTAGCCCGAAGGGCTACGCTACGCGATCGCAGTGGCAGAGGGCAATGGCTTGGTTACTGAATTTGATACCCCAGAAAAGCTTGTAGAAAAGAGGGTAATTATTCGGAGATCAAATTAGAGACAACGGCAGAGGAAATAACGTCACTGGTAGAGCAAGAATCTGTTGCAGCAAAGGTAATCTCTATTAAAAAAGCTCCTAATCCTCCATCAACTAACCTAAGCGATAGCAATACTTGCCCGATGGATTGGGTAAAAACGCGATCGCTCAAACCAATGGTATAATAGGATTTCCAGACAAACCCACCAACTTTAACTTGCATAAAATAGCAACAATAAACAGCAATCAGAAAAAACATGAATACAATCAAAACTAGCCTCAGCAAAGTGTTAACTTTAGCCGTAGTAGCACTGACTGTACTATTCAGCTTTGCTGTTAATCCTGGTGTGGCCCAAGCCGACGGGTATTGCTGCGGAGGAAAGGTCACTTACCTGCAAAATCCCGATGAGCACTTTTGCGTAGTTGAAGTTACTCCTGATTATGACTATATGCTTGCTAAACTACATAACAAATCTTGCAAGCAAGTAAAAGTAAGAGACTCAGCTATGCACCAGTCAACCGTCATAGACCCAAATGAGGATATAACCCTGCCCCTGCCTGAGTATGGTGCCTTCTTTCTAGTGGAAGGAAACGGACCAGTGGACTTTGAGTGCGAATGATAAAAGCAGCAAGCCGGTACACGAGGTAATCAATTATTTCAGCTAATTTTTACCTGAAATAACCACACCCTTAGAAATTGATTATCTTTGGCATAGCCGCTCAATAGGTTGCAAGTCTTAACCACTCCAAGGTATCTGTAAGCCAAGGAGTGAGAGGTACTAAACTAAAACATCAAAACCCCGAGAGATTCTAGTAATGTAGATCTGGTCGGGGTGTTTTTGTATTTTAAATGGACAACAGTTTATGCCATTGATTACCAAAAACCATCGAGTCTTAGAACAAAATTAGGCAAAATTGGTTCTCCTAATAATTGATTAGGCTTCTCTAACACTTGTTTGGGTTGCCCACACTGATAAATCTCTACTTGCTTGGCTAATCGGTTGAATAACCAACCCAATTTCACCCCATTATCTAAGTATTCCTGCATTTTTAGTTGGGCTGGTTTCAGGTTGTCGGTGGGAGACATTAATTCGATCACAAAATCTGGTGCTAGGGGTGGAAATTTTTCCCGTTGTGCCAGTGTCAGAGCCTCCCATCTTTCCCGCTTAACCCAAGCTACATCGGGTGAACGATCAGCTCCATTGGGTAACTGAAATCCTGTGGATGAGTCAAACACTATTCCTAGTTGAGATTGTTCATTCCAGATTCCCAAACGAATCAGGAGATTAGCATTTCTTGCTCCTGTCTCTCCACCAGTTGGAGCCATAATTACCAAATCGCCTTCTACGGTTCGCTCTAGTTTCCAGTCGGGATTAGCACAACATAGGTCGTAAAACTGTTGGGATGTTAATCTGGCATTTTCTGGCATCCTCAAGATTGATTGTGTCATGAGCAAAGGGAACAGGGAATAGGGAACAGGGAACAGGGAAGACAATCCTGTGTAGCTGATAGTTATGCAAACTGCTGTAACTATATTAGTTATTATAGCAATTCTACACAATTTTTATAATTGCTATATTTCATAACATTGCTGTTTTTTATTAATCATAAAACTACCCAAAAAAAACTTTTTAAAAACCCTTGACAAATAAAAATATAATCATTACAATAATCATTAAGTAACCACAATGAGTTCAATTGTTAAATTATGCGACAAGGATTTACTCAAAACTTCAAAAAACAACTTGCTCAGCACACTCTGAAAGGGTCTCGGGAAGCAGTAATTTATAGCATGCACACCATGTATGCCCTAGGCTATGCAGAGATTTGCGAATGGACTCCTCTGGAGCCGACTGACGTGCCAGGTGAAGTGATGACTACACTCAACAAGTATTGGCTGTTGCCATAACACCTTAAATTTCTGGGGGGGTTTCCCCCCACTGAAAAATTCCGGTCTGCTCAAATAGGATCACATCAGGTTAGGTTTGGTAACTGAGTGATATAGGAATGCAGCGCACCTAAAACAATTTCAACGGACTTATTGTGGAGTTGAAATAGCCGTGGAAATACTATCCACGGCTATTTTTTTTATTTTTGGTAGCGCTGTTGATTCGATTAATTGAGAAACCCTATAGTCTAAAAAGACAAGCGGCTGGGAAAATCAAATATTCCAGGAAAAAGAGTTTCCAGATAAACTGATAAAAACTAGCGATCGCATTTTTATCTTCCAAGTCTACCTGGTAAGAGCGCCACCACATTACTGCCAATGCGATCAGATGGGTTCCTACCAAGAAGACGATATTTACTGAACCGAGGAGCAGCAGACTAGCTAGCACCATCGCCAGATAGCAAGCAGTAATCACCCCCCGTGCTATATTAAATACCGCCAATTTACCGAGGCGGATGGTAAAGGTGGTGATATTGAAACGCTTATCCCCATCGATATCTGGGACATCTTTGAATATTGCGATCGCAACGGAAAAGACTAAGATAAACCAGGTCAATGCCCACACTGCTGCGGTAGGCATCATCACTTGTCCCTGTTGCAATGCCCAACTAAAGTGTAAAAACAGACCTAAATTAACGATTGCTCCCCGCACTGAAAAAATACATAGCGCTGCCCAAAAGGGAAACCGCTTCAGGCGGATCGGTGGCAAGGAATAGCATGTACCAATTGCCAAACTAATACTGACCATCAACAACAACCACGGTCCCAATAACCAAGCAAACAGTAGCGCTAGGATACCAGTTACCGCCACAATCCCCTGGCCGAGTTGCAGAGAAAACTCCCCTGCCGCAATGGGAAGATGGGGTTTATTAATCCGGTCAATCTCCACATCGTGGACTTGATTTAGTCCTACGATATAGACATTACCGCACAAACAAGCAATCCAAGCTCCCAGCACTTGACCGAACCCTTGCCAAGTCCAACCACTGTTAGTCATGGACACAGCAATGAGATAGAGGGCAAAAACACTAAAACTCGTCCCAATAATCGTATGGGGACGAGAAAATTTCCAGAAACTGTACAGCCAAGCGGCTGGTTGCTCTAATAGATTAATCGAGGAAGGAGTAGATGCTTTAGAGGAAATCTGACTCATGGATTAGGTTAATAGTATTAGGGATTAGGGCTTAGAGTAATAGTTAATGGTTTCAGTAGTTATATCATCTCAGGATAATTACCCTTAATGAAAATCTCCCCATCTCCCGACCCTATCCCTAATCCCTAAAGCCCTACACCTGTACCGGCGTCCGATAATCTCTTCTCTCCTCGAAATTCCCTGCTGGTTCTTCCTCAAGGTTGGTAATCAAACGAACCCCGCGCTTAAAGGTAAGGTAATGCCATGCCCACTGAATCATTACCAGCAACTTGTTATCAAACTCAATCAGGAAGAAGATGTGGATGAAAATCCAGGCCAGCCAAGCGGGGAAACCAGAGAACTTAACAAACCCCAAATCCACTACTGCGGCATTCCGTCCAATCACCGCTAAATTGCCATAATCCTGGTAATGGAAATCCGCTACTGTCTCCTCCTTAAGGCGCTTCTGAATTAGAGTAGAAACATACTTCCCTTGTTGCATCGCCACTGGCGCAACTCCTGGTAGGGGCTTACCAGTTTGATGAGAGAAATTCGCCAAATCACCAATCACAAAAATATCCGGATGTCCGGCCAAGCTCATATCCGGTTGTACTATCACCCGTCCAGCCCGGTCTAACTCCGCACCAGTAGCCTCTGCCAGCGCCTTGCCCATAGCAGACGCTTTCATCCCTGCTGCCCACAGAACAGTTTTGGCGTTAATTTCCTCTACCTGCTCTCCTCGACGCATGGTAATTATATCGTTATCAATATTAGTAACTAGGGTCTTTGTCTGTACTGTTACTCCTAACCGTTCCAGAGAATTTTGGGCTTTTACTGATAACTCCGGTGGGTAAGGAGGCAAAATCCGATCCATCCCTTCCAACAGCAAAATCTTCGCTTCGGACGTATCAATGTCGCGGAAGTCATCTTTTAAGGTGTTGTAGGCCAATTCTGCCATCGCCCCAGCTAATTCCACTCCAGTTGGTCCGCCTCCTACCAACACAAAGGTCAACCAAGCGCGACGTTTGTCGGGGTCAGTTTCTTTTTCTGCGGCTTCAAAGGCAGAATAAATGCGACGTCTAATGTCTAGGGCATCTTCAATGGTTTTCAAACCAGGAGCGTCTTTTGCCCATTGATCATTACCGAAGTAGTGGTGGCTAACGCCAGTGGCCACGATCAGGGAGTCGTAAGATAGTTCTTTGTCTGCTAGTTGAACGGTTTTCTGGTTTGGGTCAAGACCAATTACTTTCCCCATCAGCACTTGAGTATTTTTCTGGTGACTCAGGATTGCCCGCAGGGGTGAGGAAATATCACCAGCGGATAAGCCCCCTGTAGCCACTTGGTAGAGTAGGGGCTGGAACAAATGAAAGTTCCGTTTATCGATTAGAGTTACTTTCACTGGTGCCTTTCTCAGAGCCTGAGCAGCATAGAGTCCACCAAATCCGCCACCAACAATGACCACATGGTGAGGAGTAGTGGTCTTTGCTTCATTAACTATAGAACTAACCATAGAACTAACCATAGAATGTCTTACCTCTCCTGAATTTATTTACGATTGATTACGAATAACGTCCCTGCCTTCACCGTAGACCTTTTGTAAAAGTCAGTTTTTAGGAGGTAACTATCGTAGTTATCACCCTGTTGTTGGCTACTTATGCAACAGATCTCGTCTTTCCCGAGGCTTCTTAATATAACTTAACATTAAAAACTATTAAATGTATCGTGAAAACCACCCAATTTCATAATAAAATTATAAGTTTAATTTTTAGTTAATATAAGATCCCCAAAACAAGCTCAAGCTGGATTGTCAATCCTGGTAATTGTCAGGGTTTGGTAACAGTTGGTTTTTATTCGAGTCAGTGTGATGCACATTGGATTTCTAAACCCTCACGGTAATTTTGACCATAAAAATAGCTACATTAGCGAACATCCCGATTTCGGTGGTCAGTTGGTCTATGTCAGGCAAGTCGCAGATGCGATCGCAAAACAAGGTCACCAAGTAGATATTCTCACCCGCCAAATCCTTGATCCGGATTGGCCAGAATTTGCCGAGACCTTTGATGGCTATGGGAGTGTAGACAACCTCCGGATTATCCGATTGCCAGCCGGACCAAAACAGTTCCTACGCAAAGAATTGTTGTGGCCCTATCTGGTCAAAGACTGGGTAGCAAACATCCTGGAATTTTATCGAGAGGAAGGTAAGTTCCCCGATATCATGACTACCCACTACGGTGATGGGGGAGTGTGTGGGGTGCTGATTGAGCAACAGACAGGGATACCTTTTACTTTCACAGGTCATTCCCTGGGGGCTCAAAAAATGGATAAACTCCAAGTCACTCCTGAGAATCTGGCTCAAATCGATCAGTATTACAATTTCCGATACCGGATCCTAGCGGAACGGTTGAGCATGAATCACTCAGCCCTCAATATTACTAATACGGCACAAGAGCGCTTCCAACAGTACAGTCATCATGCTTATCGTGGAGCAGTCGATATAGAAGATGATCATCGATTTGCCGTCATTGCACCGGGAGTGAATAGCTCTGTGTTTGGTTCCGATGCGATCGCTCATAATGAACAAGCGACTTATCAACTGATTGAAGACCGATTGCGCAGAGACATCAGTGAGTCACGGCGCAATCTACCGGCTATCTTGGCATCCAGTCGTTTAGACCCCAAGAAAAACCTTCTAGGTTTGGTGCAAGCCTTTGCTGACGATGTGATCATCCAAGAGAAAGCCAATGTCGTGCTGATTACTGGTGGATTGGATAACCCTTTGCAAGAAAAAGTCCACGATCAACAGACCGAAAAACTAGTAATCGGTCCCATCCGGGAAGTAGTACAAGAAAAAAATTTGTGGGGTAAAATTAGCGCTTTTTCAGTACCCGATCAACCAGCACTAGCCGCTTCCTATCGCTATTTTGCTCAGCGTGGTTCGGTGTTTACTCTTACCTCTTTGTTTGAACCCTTTGGTCTTGCTCCTTTAGAAGCAGCAGCGGCTGGATTACCGATAGTGGTAACAAAAAATAGTGGTGTTGGTGAAAGTCTAAAAGTAGGCGATGAAGACTATGGGATGTTAGTTGATCCCAGTGATCCAGCAGATATTGCTAGAGGAATCAGGGAAATACTTTGTGATCAACACCTGTGGCAAAATTTACAGAAACGTTGTCAGCAGTATGTTTTGGACTATTACACCTGGGATAGCACCGCTTTCAACTACTTGAGCCGAATCAAACAAATTCTTTCTCAACCATCAGCAAATCCTGCGGCTGAGTTACTTCCGATCCATTCTTATTTCCGTGCTCCACAGCCAGAGAATGATATTTCTTTGGAAGAATTGAGCGACTGGTATTTTGTTTAGGATTAGTTGTAGGGCTTTTATCCAAACTTTCAAGTCTCTAGAATCTCGAACTATAAAATTCTCTCGACAGAGATTTATTTTAAGCTGTTCGTCTAGCGTGAACCTGTGGCTGACGGCTGACAGCACCTCAAGTAGCGTGGCCTAAGGCTAACGGTTAAATGCTTACAAACCAACCCATTTTTTGTTGGCTGAAAAAAGTACCCTTGTGGGTACTGTCAGAGCCATAAATTACTTTTTACATTTGATATAGACATGTTCAAAACATATCAAAATTATTTTTTCTAAGGAGTTCCCATGGCAAATCGTTCAGAGAAGTCTTTTGACGTTCGCCTCGACGCTGCAAAACTAGCTAGAAGTCGAGACTATCCTACCCATAAAGCCAATGGGGATGAACAGCGACACGCTGATGATCAGTATTTTATGTCCTTTACCAAAGGGCTACCTCACAATCCTGATACAGGGCTACTACAAGACCCACAGGATTTTGTCGAGTTTCGCCGTGCAATAGACGATGGCTTTATTGATCCCTTCTCTGATCGGGTACGTCATGGTGCCAAATTTGAGGTAGTATTTACAGGTCAAGACTACACTATTAAACCTGAAACTAACCCTGATCTCCTTGAGGACTTTAGACAATGGGAAGCACCAACTGCAGGGGTTGTCTTTGAGCTAAACGGACCAGATCCACAAGCGGTTACCATGCCTCCGGCACCACCGTTAATCGATGCTAACGGTAAGGCTAACCAAGAGCTAATTTTTGAGATAGCAGAGGTCTACGAATTAGCCATACTGAGGGATCAGCCCCTCAATGACTTTGAGAAAAGAGGAGCGAATAGCAAAATCGAGAGTTCTATCAATCGTCTCAATGTCCTCGACTATATTCGCAACCAAACTGGACGACCTCGTAAGGTGAATGGCAGAGGCAGGCTTGATGAGCAAACGGTATTCCGAGGCTCTTCTCCAGGAGTGGAAGTCGGTCCCTATCTCTCTCAGTTTCTACTGATAGGTAATGTTGATCTCAATGGTGGTGGCAACGTTGCAGAAGGGAAAATTACCTATGGTGCTTTGCAAATTGATCAAAAGGTTCCCATTGCCACACCTAAGCTAGATTACATGACCAACATGGAAGACTATGTCTTGGTTCAGCGTGGGATTAAGCCAGACACAGAAAGCTATGTTTTAGAGAATGATCAAAACCCTAAGCTACCCGATCGTCCAGCTCGTCGGTTTATCTCCACTCCCCGAGATTTAGCTACTTATGTTCATTACGATGCTCTCTATGAAGCGTATCTCAACGCTTGCATCATTCTCCTGGGGATGCAAACACCCTTCGATCCTGGTTTTGATCATCTTTCTGGGGGTGGTGTGGCAGCAGGTAATCCAGCAACCCGTCGCAATGCTAATGGTTTTGCCCTTTATGGCGGTCCACACATCTTAACGTTAGTTACTGAAGTCGCCACACGAGCACTCAAAGCTGTCCGCTTCCAGAAGTTCAATAACCATATTCGCCTGCGACCAGAAGCATTGGCAGCCCGGATTGAACTATTACGGCGATTTCAAGACCTACCTAATGAAGCTAAAGCTAGTGTACCCAGAGCATTACTCAAGTACATTAGAAGGTTTCAACGTGAACTAGAAAGCAACGGTACTCTCAACTTCATTTTGGAACTAGCCAATCAAAATGGCTCTGGCTCACAGAATTATCTACTACCAATGGCATTTCCTGAAGGGTCTCCCATGCACCCTGCCTATGGTGCAGGACATGCCACTGTTGCTGGAGCCTGTGTGACCATGCTTAAGGCATTCTTTGATACCAGTGCAGTTTTAGTAGAAACACCAGTCAAAAACCCAAAACCCGGACAACCAAGGACACAGATCAGATTTAAACGCTATAGCCCCAAAGATCAGGCTATTGTGTTCCGTGCCCCTGATCTGTCTGCCTCAAAAGATCAGGCGAGACTGGTTTCAGAGAGATCCAGGGAGTTTCTGACTCTGGAGGGTGAGTTGAACAAACTCGCTGCCAATATTTCTATTGGTCGCAATATGGCTGGCGTTCACTACTTTACTGACTACTATGATAGTTTGCGCATGGGTGAAGAAATTGCCATCGGTATTCTGGAAGAACAAGCATTGACTTATTCCACTGATCCCTTTGTGCTGTCACTGCCAACCTTCGATGGAGACGTGATTCGGATTGGTGCCCGTTGAGCTCTGACTTCCTTAATGATGGGGATTTCGTTGAATACCCATCATTAAGGAGATGGGGAGATGGGGAGATGCGGAGATAGGGAGATGGGGGAGATTGTTATTAAGGGTAATTGTAAACTATCAGCTGATAGCTCTTTCTGGGATTGTTCCATCCGTATTTATACTTAGACAGCAAGACCCTCCGCTCTGTCACCTTTCGTACTACAAAACGAAGTGCGGAATGTGGGATGGACAAAATACCAAATAGCACCAATGTGATTTTCAAGGGATTTGGACCTGATGCAATTAGCGATCGCCTATCAAGTTTAACTTTTCTAGTGCAGCATCAGACTTTTATAAGAATGGAATTCCAATTTTTCGATCCATTGTAACCGTACATATCCTGATAGTAAGTATCACTATAAAGGAAAACAACAAATTCAGCCACAACAAGCGTGATTTTACCATAGGATTATTGACTCATGCTTGGGTTAATGGGATGACTTTGTGGTCAGAATTTGCCCAGACTCTGATGAGTCTCAAGCCTCATAAATGGCTTGATTTTCAGCGAGGAGTGAAAGCTCTATCCCAGCTACAGCAAGCATTATAACCATGTTTTCATCCTTAAAGCGCAACCACATATAGTGAAAACGGTTGCCATCAACTGTTATAAATTTTTTTCCTTGCATAAGTTTAATTTATAATTTAAAGATTATCGGATTTTATAAAGGACGTAAAAGCTAATTATCGAAGCATTATAATTCACTGAAACTCCCAGGAAGTGATAAGCAAAGTGGTATTTACTCCCACCCCTGCAAAGAGTTAGCTTACCAGTCGTTTTTCGCATATATTCCACAATTTATCTAGTGTATCGGCAGCAGTAGATCTGATGTGGTAATTAGCTATTTCTGAAAGTACGGTCTCAGCAGGATTTATCTCTACTATGGGCACATTTAACCTACGAGCTTTATACAAAGGTTTAGTAATGTATTGGTAGTCTCTGGAGGTGCCGATCACAAAAATGAGATCAATGGGAGCATTATCTAGGATCTTGAAAGTTTCTTCCGACGAACTCATATGATGTTCACCAAATAACTCAATATCCGGACGAATTAATCCTTCGCAAGCTGGACATTTTGGTGGTAAATCCATCGGTTTACTATATCCGGCTAGGAGTTCTTCTGCAGTTGTCCTGTAAGAACAATTTACACAAAATAGTTCGGAGAGTTGTCCATGTACTTGAATCAAGTTTTTAATTCCGGCTGCGCGCTCGAACCCATCTATATTCTGCGTCAATACCCATGTACCTGGTTTCCAAGACTCGATTTTTGCAATGACCTCATGAGCACGATTGAATTTTGCTTTATGACAGGCTGCTCCAATTTGCCACAGATATTTCCACGTTACTTCGGGACGAGTTTGTAACATGTTTTTACTGATAGCTTCTTCGATTGGTATACCTTCTTGAGTAAGAACACCGTCGAAAAGTCCACCAACACCCCGATATGTAGGTAACCCGGAGTCTGCAGATAAACCGGCTCCAACAATGAAAAGAATAGACTCTGCCTTGATAATGCAATCAGCAACAACACTCAGAATATCACCCATTAGTTTCTAAAACACAACATTCTAATTTTAGAACATTTCTCGATTCGAGTTAACAACTTATTTGAACACCCTGCAAACAAGCAAGCTTGTATAGAACTCTAGCTCCGACATTTCCATCCGACTCATCTCCAACATCACCAGGTGCAACTTCACACAAATCAAAACCAATAATTGTTTTGCCTGTTTGAAGTAGCGATCGCCAACGTCAAAGGGACGCCCAGCCTAACTTTCAACCCCCTTGTCACCCCCTCAGGCTTTTTTCTGAACCGAGTCAATTAACTCAAGATTCTCAATCAGCTTTTCGGACTCAAGCACATAGCAGGGGGATGGGATTTGGGAATAATCAATCATCTTGCTTGTTAATCCCCAAATTCTTCTGAGTTGTTAATTGACTCATGCCAAGGTAAACCATAGGTTCCCAGCTTTGCCAAAAAAGGATCAGGGTTAAGTTGTTCCACATTAAAGACTCCCTCACCTTGCCATTCGCCAGTTAAGATTAGCATTGCACCAAGCATTGCAGGTACTCCTGTTGTATAAGCAACAGCTTGTGCCCCTACTTCTTGATAAGCTTTTGCATGGTCACAGTTATTGTAGATATAGTAGGTTTTTGGTTTTCCGTCTTTTATTCCTCGAATATGGCAGCCAATAGATGTTTGACCTTCATAGTTCTCACCTAGTGAAGATGGTGCAGGTAGAACAGCTTTGAGGAATTGCAAGGGGACGATTTGATGCCCTTCATACTCAATTGGTTCAATACTAGTTAATCCTACATTCTGGAGAACTTGCAGGTGTGTCAGATAACTTTCACTGAAAGTCATCCAAAAGCGAGCCCGTTTAATGGTGGGAATGTGTTTTACTAAAGACTCAAGCTCTTCATGATACAACAGGTATGACTCCCTCTGGCCAATCTCTGGATAATTGATTGACCGATGCACTGAGAACGGCTCAACCTCTACCCAATTGGAGTTTTCATAGTATTTTCCTTTTTGGGTAATCTCTCTGATGTTAATCTCAGGATTAAAATTAGTAGCAAAGGGATGACCATGATCCCCTGCATTGCAATCTACAATATCTAAATAGTGAATCTCATCGAAGTGGTGCTTGAGGGCATAGGCAGTAAAGACTCCTGTGACTCCAGGATCGAATCCGCATCCAAGCACAGCCATAATCCCAGCTTGTTTATATCTTTCGTGGTAATCCCACTGCCATTTATACTCAAATTTAGCTTCATCAGGAGGTTCGTAGTTAGCAGTATCGAGATAATTGACTCCTGTTTTTAAGCACGCATCCATAATCGGTAAGTCTTGATACGGTAGAGCTACGTTGATAACTATGTCAGGCTGAAAATCCTTAATGAGTGCCACCATTTCTGCAACGTTATCTGCATCAACTTGGGCTGTTTGTAATGAGGGATGGGCAATAGTAGCGGCAATTTGATCGCATTTTGCTTTAGTCCGACTTGCTAGGAGAATCTCCAAGAAAACATCTTGCAACTGGGCGCATTTTTGAGTTACTACATTACCCACTCCACCTGCGCCAATAATAATAACTTTTGCCATAACTGCACTATTGTTAGTTAATATAGATATTTATTTTTTAATTCTCAACACTGATCAATAATAACAGATATCGACTTGGGAACATGTCACTTATGCAGAACATTTGTAATAAATCTGGGTAATGGGTAATAGGTAATGGGTAATAGGTAATAGGTAATGGGTAATAGGTAATGGGTAATAGGTAATAGGTAATAGGGGGAGCATGTCACTTATGCAGAATATTTGTACATTATCTATAGCCCCCTCATGGGTTTAAGCTTGCTCTCATGGTACATAGTACAAATGTTCGGCAACTTTGACCTGCTTCCTATCGACTTCTCTTCAAGCATGAACAATATTTTAGGCAATCGCGACAACAGTTTTAAACTTAAGATATTAAACGTAAGCATAGGACTTCTATACCTCATAGATACAGTAAAAAATCCTTAACTGAACTGTATTGGTTTATATATGTCCGACTACTTAGGATACATTCAATTCCCTTGCACCTGAATTAGGATTGACCTTTGGTCACGCTACGCTCCGGAAGCGTTTCGGCAAAGCCGACGCTACGCGAACGCGAAGCGTGGCCAAAGGCCTCAGCTTCCGCTAAGAGCGATCGAAAGCTTTTCTTCCATGAAGCACTCGGAAGTTTTGTATTATCATGCAGTCTCTAGGCTCTAGATGAAAAGAGTATTGATAGGCAGGACTATTTAAGAATTTAAAGCAAGCAAAGTAAGCTTCATAGTTTTGCTGCTAAATTTCTAGGTTCATGTTTTCTCAATCAAGATTAGTCGCTGTAACGCTAGTACAAAAATAAATTATTGTGAGTTAGCTCCAAAGTCAGATGTATACCAATTCCAATCGCCAGTCTGATCCTCAAATCCCGATTTGTAAAGTCCATTCTTAATCGCAGAATCAGGAAGTTTATCTAGAGGGATGTAGGGGTGGGATTTTTGACCTTTTTCCTCAACAGGTTGGTTTGAGACAGCGTTATAGTGGCAATGCATTAGGATACGAGTATCATCTGTGTGATTTCCTTGAGAACCATGTATCGTGTTTGCATGAAAGAATACAGCATCGCCAGGTGCCATTTCGCAATCAACAACTTCTAGCCTTTCTATCACTTTTTCCATACGCTTTGGATCGCAGACATCTCCATTACCTTGCAACACAGGTTTAATACGACCCATTAAATGGGACTTTTTGATGACTTGCAAGCAACCATGGGCTTTAGTATTTTCAGTGATAGCCACTGTACAAGTTACAATGTTGGGAAAAAGACAGCCGTCACCATACCAATAGGTGTAACCTTGATGCCAATTTATGACAGTATCATCATATGGCAGCTTTTGAACAATTTTTGAGTGCCAATGATAGCACTCCTCACCTAATATAAGTTCCGCAGTATCGACAATCCGAGTTAATCGAGTCACTACGCTAACCAGACTATCATTTAAACCATTCCAAACAGCAGCATGCCAGGGTTCACCCTTTTGGTTGATGACAGTCCTGAAAGAATTGGCAAGATTGGGATCGTTATCGCAAACTTCCCGGATTAAGCTAACCTCCTCTGAATCAAATAACCCACGGACGATAACATATCCATCTTCGTGATATTGAGTGAGCTGTTCTTGAGTTAAGCGATGAGTTTTCCGTACATCTGTGTCAAATTTCGATGCAATCATTTGAGAGTCCATTTTCTACTGTTATTTTAGAGATTGAGATTTTTGAATCAGATTTCCATCAGTTGTGGTGGAATATGAGGATTGGATTGATATTCGCTATAGCGTTCCTTTATCCTTTCCCCAACAACTTCTGCGAAAACCAATAAATTGTATCTCATTTTCACGACGGTTTTACCACATCCATTGTGGGAGAGACAATCTTTTTAGATGCTCACAAACCGCCTAATATATTTCCATCTAGGCTTACAGGAATCATCCTACGGATGTAATCATGAAACTGCTGTTGACCTGCTTCTTTAGTAGGATGATAAGGACCACAGTGTTGCTGACCTTGTTGGTAAAGTGCTTTCCTTCCCTGATGGATCTTGGTCATCAGATCATGGTCTTCATATTCTATTTCGTACATATACTGGTCAAATGCATTTAGAAAGTCTTGATGTTGAGAAAACTGCTCTTCTACCAGACGATATTCGTGAATTGAGCATGTGTCGATGCTTTCTGGTATAACAACTGCAACTAGGGCAAAGCACTGATAGATTTCAATAATAATATTAGGATAAATACAAAGCCAGACAGCACCGTAATCTTCTGGGAATTTACCAACATATTTGCTATAGCAATCTATATAGTCTCGCAGAGCAGAGGTTTTGATTTGAGGTTTTTCTCTAAGATGTATCGCTTGAACAATAAAATCATCTCGGAAAATCGCTTCAATATATCTTGAATCGAAAAAAGTTCTAAAGTTAGGATGATATGCTTCTAAGTGGTAATTATCTAGAAAGGTATCCATATAGCTTTTCCAATTTACCTTAACGAAGAAGGGCTCATGGGAATATAAACTTAGCTTTTCGAAGTTAATATTTGTAAATGCTTTAGAAGTTTCTAGAGCACCTTTCAAGGCAGAATCGTTTTTAGGAAACACAAAACCATCATAACTATCGATGGATTCCTTTTCTAGAGAGTGTAGGGCATGATCGCATTCTATATTAGCCGAACTCAACATCTTCCCATTGAGATCATATGACCAGGAATGCACTGGACAGACAATGCTGCGACAATGTCCCTTGTCTTTGAGCAGGGTTGCATAACGATGTTTACAAATGTTTTGCAGAACCTGAATGTTTTCCTCATTTTGAATCAGAACCTTTGTGTCCATTGTGTGTGGCAACACATAATAGTTCTGAGATTCGTTGACAAAGCTACTGTGTCCTAAAAAAATATCCTTAAATTGACAACGCTTCTTTTCTAAGGCAAAGATTTCTTCGGAAAAATAAAATTCGTGAGCAAGGGATAGCATATTGATTGTCCTAAGTAGGTAGGTTTAATTAACTGTAAAATGGAAAAAGCTTAAAACTTGAAAAAAACCTATTTAAGTTGAAGAGAATGCCGCTAAGGCATCACCAGCAAGGCGACAAGTCCGCCAGTCGTTGAGAAAGGTTGCACCTTGCTGTTTGTAGAATGCGATCGCACTTTCATTACAATTGAGCACACTCCACTCAAATCGCCCACAGCCTTTATCAAGTGCCATCTTTGCCAAATAGCCAAAAATTTGACTTCCTACACCCTGACGACGATAGTTAGGTAAAACAAATAGAGCTTCTAAATATAGACCGGGTTTCATCAAATAAATAGAGAAATTGAAGAAGTAAAGAGCGAATCCAGTCGGTACACCATCTGCACAAGCAAGGATTGCCTCGGCCTCAGGATGAGAACTAAACAAACTTTTATGAAGTTGTTCGCATGTGCCAGTGACCTTGTGGGAGAGCTTTTCATGGTCAGCCAGAGCCATGATTAGCTCGAATAGAATAGGTACATCATCAGGTATCACCGGACGAATGTCAATTGAGTAATTCATAATTTATACTTATACCACTTGAAGGGTTAGAAATTTAGTGGCGTTTAATCGACTTTGAAGATTAGTCTGGTAAAATTGATGTAACATGTTTTAACATAGCGGTCTTGTTAACAATCGAGACCGTTCTTTTTTTACTACAAGTTGCTCTAATTTTCAAGCCATAAGGATTGTAGCTGGGTTGTCACCCCCTAAGCTTAAATTGATAATTATTGATTTTTCTGAAGCACCTCCCCCAGGATTAGCCGGACTTTTTGATTGTAAATTTTTTCTTGATGTTGACGATGTAATAACTTAGATGTAATAACTTAGCTTCTTCTATAACTTGAGATATTTCATCATAATTTAATCAAGGGCAATCGTTTGGTTTGTTTAGGATTTTTTTTGATTTAATCCCAAGTTTAGCTCATGGTTCATGAGGTCCATAAAATTAGATAATATCCTCTTATTTGATAAAAATTTGTTTTTTGGATAGGTCTAAGGTACAATGTAATACTTTTGCTTCCATACTTGTTTAAGTACCGTTACAAGGGCTGTGAAGTTGTCCGGATTTCCTCGATTGTTTGATGTGAAAAGAGTATAGAGAAGAAAGTGGGCACATTATGAGCAATCTATATCTGTTAACAACAAGTCTACTCACTGGTGGAGCAATGTCTGCTCCGCCACCACCACCCCTACCTGCCAATCCCTCAGATAGCCTCTCAAGCCTGTTAGTGTCAACAGCTAATAAAGCATTGCAGGCTGGGGTTAGTCACAAGATTGTTCCTACCCTAGAAACCACTGTAGAAACCTCCTCTCCTCAATTTAGTAGTCAATTTAGTAGTCAATGGCAGAAACGTAGCCCTGCTAAAGTATTAAAGTATCAGCAAATAAAGTATCAGCAACGTTTACCCAACTATCGACCTGCTACTCCTTCACCAAAGTCGGGAACGGAACTGTATTACCAACGATTAGCTGCCCTCAGAGCTGGCAAACTTTATACTCGCTTACCTGCTCATAGTTTCTCATCGTTTTGGGCAAAGGGATTAAATCACAAAGGAGTGCCTCTCACAAAACCTACCTATCAGCAATGGAAACAACTCCTGGCACAGGAAGCCAGAGCTGTTGCCTACGGACAGGGTAACAATCGTCTGTCTATGGTAGTGGGAGATTCCCTAAGTTTGTGGTTACCCGCACAGGGATTACCTAACTATCAACTGTGGCTCAATCAAGGCATTTCTGGTGAGAATACCAGTCAAATTTTGAGTCGATTATCGGCATTTTCCCAGACTCGTCCTGATACAATTTATGTGATGGCAGGTATCAATGATTTGCGTCAGGGGAAAACCGATCAAGTTATTGTCAACAATCTGCGCCAGATTACTCGTCAATTGCGGCAAAATCACCCACAAGCTCAACTGATTATCCAGTCGATTTTACCGACACGAGCTACTGCTATTTCTAATCAGCGCATTCGTAATCTTAATCAACAAATTGCTCAGATTGCTCAACAAGAAGGAGCAGCCTATCTCAATCTTCACAAGTTGTTTACTGATAGTAAAGGTCAGATGGAGCCAAACTTGACAACCGATGGTATTCATTTAACGCCTCTTGGCTATCAGGTTTGGCAAGAGGCGCTACAGTATACAGAATCGTTGATTGCTGCAAATCGAGCTCGTGCTTTATCGCTCTGAACGGGATTGTCGGGAAGCCAGTTTTTCAAAATTCGCTTGGGTTTGCTGCAATAGTTGCTCTCGACTATCTGCTGCTTTAGTGAGGTGAGGAACTAATTTGCGGGCGTGGAGTGCCATGTGAAACTGAAGCTCGGCGACATAATCGCTAATGCCTTCAGAAGTATGTTCATTGTGGGGTTGAGTAGAATGCAAATCCAAAGTGTCCTCCTTGTCTAACGTCACCATTAGGTAGTTCGAGAGCGGGAAAGCTGTGTGTCCAATCAGCCGATAGGAACCCTGACTCGATGTATGTTACAGAACATATCATGGTAGCCAATGGTATATCTGATTTTGTAATGAAGTTTAAAATATTTGTTAATATTTGTATAGTTTAGGTAATTTATACAACGTCGTTGTCAATTTTGTGGTAAGAAATACTGGGAAAGTAAGTAGGTGAGGTAAAAAAAGCTGAATTATGTAACGCTAGATGAAGCCTAAGATTTTTAGGAAAATCTAAAGCCCTCAGCTTTATACCCCCCAGCTTCAGGCTGAACTTCGACTTGATCAATCACCCGATCAGACGGTCGGTGATTTGATACCCAAAGTGCCTGAGTGCGATCGCTATTTACTTTACGCCAAAAGTCTATATCTGCTCTGTCCTCTGCATGCATCGGGTGTAGCAACGGACAGCTGTATGGACGATCTTTGGTGATGCACAATACCAGTTAGACAATAAACGACATGAGTTTAAGCAAATCAGAATATAATAAATCTGCCTATTTCTATGATGAGATAATGAATTCATTCAAAATGGATTTTTCTCTCTATGAGGACTTAATTGAAATAGTGAAGCCACAATCTATTTTAGAGCTAGGTTGCGGAATGGGTCGGTTGTTCCCAATATTTATGAAAGAAGCGAAAGAAATTACTGGTATTGATTTAAGTGATGAACTGATAGATAAAGGAGAAAAATACTTTAAAGTAAATAACGTGAACAACGCCAAAATTGAGTTTATTAATACAGATATGTGTTCATTTAAAATGAACAAAAAATATGACTTAATAGTTTTCGCGTTATCCGTATTAAAGCACTTAAAGACCGACATAGATAGACTTGAAGCGTTAAAAAATGCTAAAAATCACTTAAAACAAGACGGTTTCATTGTTATTGACCATACCCCTTTTTTGTATGCTTCTAAATCTACCGATTGGATTGATGTAAAAAATTCACTAGTAGTGGACTGGTTACCGGAATCAATTGTTATTGATGGCTACCAATGGAAGAAATCTATAGAAGGTGACAAGGACATTCTTCTCTGGAGATATAACGATTCAGAAAAAACACATTTTGAAGTTAAATTTACAACTTACCGATACGATATTGACAACCTTATTCAGCATCTTAGTGAACTTGATATGAACCATGAACTGATTCTCACTGAATGGGGAGTCAATGGTCTAAGTAATAAAGGAAAACGATTTATTGGGTTGGCAAGCTATCCAGATAACAAATACAGCCCAAAACATGACCTCCTAGAGAGGGTTATAAAACGTAATGAAAGATTATGGTCTGATCAGGATCTTTATCTTGAAAATAAAGGTGTTGCATAATGTAAGCATATGCGCTACGCGCACGCTGCGCGAACAGCCGTCAGCCGTCAGCTAAAAGCTCACGCTACTTGAGGTGCCGTCAGCTTACTTGATTCAAAAGCACCTCAAGTACTGTGGCACAGGCTTTGGCCTTGGCCTTTAGGCCACGCTACGCGAATGGCCACGCTGTGCGAACGACGCTGTGACTTATATAGCCTGATAGCTGAATGCTTACCACTAAGACAAAGCGATTGACCTTTGGTCACGCTACGCGATCGCATTACCTGTAGCGGCGGACTGACGTAATGCATCTGCCACCTTGAGAGTATAGCAACTATCTACTGGGGAGACATACAGGGGTGTTCCTTTAACTAGATGGTCAATTACCATAGCGGTATCTTTAAGAAACAAACCCCGTCGCCCTGCTACTTCAATTGGTTTGGTTTCCTCTGCCTTAATCAGATTACCTTGGTCTCCCTCAAACAGCAGTGTGCCTTGGTCTCCATGGACCTCAAAATTCCGTAACCTTTGCCTGAACATTTCCCCTTTACCATAGGTAATATCTGCGATCAGACCACTAGTAAAGCGCAGTTGGGCATTACATAGACAGGCCGTAAAGTACTGATCACCAGCATCCCAAAACTGCGATTGACAATACACAGAAGCGACCTCACCAAACAAGTCTGTAAAGCGGTGAATGCGAGAAAGAGCACCAATGAAGGGAAAGCCAAATAGTTCCAGATTGTATGTCCAGCCCCTAGGTGCAGGGTGTTTCGGGGCAATAGTTACGTAACGGGCATAAACCGGTTGACCAATTTTGGGCAAAGATTGGCGCAAGGCTTGATGCAAGCCCCCTAAAAGCTCAATATGTTCTACATGGAGGAGCTTGCCCTTAGCGTTGGCAAGGGTAATCAGGGATTCGGCTTCTTTGGGGTCAAGGGAAAGGGGATATTCAGTGACAACATGTTTCCCAGCATTAAGGGCAGCACGGGCAATTGTGCCATGATCCCGATTAATCGTGCTAATAAATACTAGATCAAGCTCCGGGTGTTCTACCAATTGCTGCCAGGAATCCACCACTGTCGTGCCGTGGGTTTCAGCAAACTCTTGGGTTTTGGCAGGGGTATGACCACAGACCGCCAGTAAATGCGATCGCGAATCTGCTTGCAATGTCTGCGCTCGGAGCTTAGCCGCAAACCCAGTACCAACAATACCAGCTTTAATTGGGAGATCAGTAATACTGTTTGTCACAAGGAATTATCAAGGATTAAGGGTGATTGTGAACATACTCCCTTAAGGAAAGGCAAGAGGCAAGAGGCAAGAGGTAATAGGTAATAGGTAATAGGTAATAGGCAATAGGCAATAGGCAATAGGCAATAGGCAATAGGCAATAGGGAAAAATTCCCACGACACTTACCGCGCCCCCGCCCCATCTCCCCATCTCCCCATCTCCCCATCTCCCCATCTTCCCCTCCTGGGAGGGGTTAGGGGTGGGTTACCATCTCCCCATCTCCCACACCGATTGCTAGATCAAGTCGCGGGAGCGCCTGGTGCTTGCTGCTGACTATAAATATTGGTTTGGGTGCCATTGCGAGCCCATTGACGATAATCCAACAACAGCTGGTGCATCAAGGTTTGCTTAATCCTGACCAAAACGCTTTTGAGCAAACCATTGCCAGTGGTTTCTAAGATTGGCTTGGGAGTAAGGGAAAAAGGTAAGGGCACATCAACCTTGACCGTTAAATCCGCTCTGCCGGTGAGCTTAGTGACTCCGTGATCTTCCCAAGGATGCAGTTTTCCGGTTAATTGCAGTGCAAAGCGTTGATTGATGTAGTCCAATCCTATAATTTCACAACCGATAGACCTCAGATGAACGGTAGCGTCAGATTCTGCCCACACTTCTAGATCTACCGTGGGCTGAAATGTCAAGGACATAAAGTGTAATGGATTCATTTTCAGCCGAAAGCGCTTCTGAGTCAGTTGTTGGATGCGATTCAGGTCTGCGATCGCATAAACTATCCGTTCCGGCTGACGCAAGTAGTGCTGAATTGGCACAGATTCCTGTGGCACAGTCATTTCCACACACTGGGAAGCAAAAAACTGGGTGGTCATAGAGGAAAAAACACTCAATACAATGTATGCCTTTACTTAATATTACTTTACAATTCTTCAGTTTTGGTATTAGAGTTTTCATTTTACCGGAGCATGTTACCCCAGAGAATACTTTTTTTTCATTTTCTAGAGATTTTTCTATAGATTTCTAATCGTCTTTTTCTGCTTCCACGATTCCCTCAACCGTTACTGATACTCTGACAGGTGGGGATGGTAACGATACCCTCAACGTTGGGGATGGTAATGATCTAATTGACGGCAAAAATGACAACGATTTGCTTAACGGTAAGGGAGTTGGGACTTAGTAAATAGTTAGCGTTACTTTGCGTCTGTTTTCAGTAGCTTGCGGATATATTCGCCCCCTGAGACATAGACCAACCATTGACGTCTGCGTTCGAGCTTTGTAGCTGACCGTGTTCATGTTCTTTTAGCCTTACTTTTAACCAGTATTCGCCCTTGCTCATTGAGCGGTTTTGTGGGTATAATACTAGGTGAGAACAGGCTAAGACGCTATGGCTCCCAATCACTCTTACACGACAAAACTGAAGCTTAACAACCGTCAAAAAACTTTGATGGCCAAACACGCTGGTTTTAGTCGGTGGGTGTACAACTGGGGTTTAGCGATGTGGAAAGATGCCTACAATGAAGGGTTAAAGCCTAACATTAAAACCCTAAAGCGGTTATTTACCAACCATGTCAAACCTGAGTATCCCTGGATGAGGGAATTATCCTCAAAGGTTTACCAATATGCGTTCATCAATTTAGGGGAAGCATTCAAAAGGTTTTTCAAAGGATGGGGTAAGTACCCTAGATTCAAATGCAAGGGTAGAAATGATCGCTTTACTATCGATAATTCAGGGAGACCGATTCGATTAGGTGGACTAATTCATAACTTACCCTTCCTGAAGCAGGTTAGAACGTTTGAACCCCTACCAGATTGTCTAACTAAAAAAGTCACAATCTACAAAAAAGCCGGGGAGTGGTATATTAGCTTCTCCATGGAAAAGACCTTTGAACCAACACTTAAAGAACGAGAAAGAGTTGGTGTGGATTTTGGGATAAAAACCCTAGCTGTATTAAGCTCTGGTGTAGAGTTTGAAGGACTTAAGCCTTACCGCAACGCTCAACGGAAATTATCTAGAGTTCAACGGAAATTATCTAAAAAAGTAAGAGGCTCTCAGAATTACTCAAAAACCAAGCTTGAAGTACAGAAACTTCACCGTCGAGTTGCTGATATCCGAAAAGATTATCTTCACAAGATGACCACTTATATAGCTAAAAACCACAGTGTAGTTGTCATAGAAGATTTAAACGTTTCTGGGATGATGGCTAATCATAAATTAGCCAAAGTTATCGGTGATCTAGGACTGTATGAAGCCAGGCGGCAACTTCAGTATAAGTGTGAACGCTACGGTGCCAAGTTAGTAGTAGCTGACAGGTTCTTTCCATCTAGTCAATTATGTTCATCATGCGGAAATAAACAGCCAATGCCTTTATCTGAAAGGATTTATGAGTGTGGTTGCTGTGGAAATAAGATTGATCGGGATTGGAATGCCTCAATGAACCTAGAAAGCTATAACGAGTACGGCTCGACTCGTAAGCCTGCTGAGGGTTAACCGCTCCCATGCCCCCGTTGAAGCAGGAAATCAACACACAAAGTCTCGTTATGTGACGCTTTGTAGACGTTTGATGGAGCAGGTAATGATGCGATCGCTGGTGGTAGTGGCGATGATTCTCTTTACGGAGAATTAGCTATTACTATCAACCCTAAAAATGATATGATCGCCATTGCATTTTCGTCTTCCTCGACAACAGAAGGTAATAATTATCTAGATGGCGGAGATGGTGATGATATTCTTGGTGGTGGCAGTAACGATGTGATTTTAAGTATTAATAGTTAGTAGTTATCTAAGCATTCAGCTATCAGCCATCAAGTTTTTGTAATAGTGATTAAACGAATGCTTACCTATGCAGACTGTTCGCGTTCGCGTAGCGTGGCCATTGGCCTTGGCCAATGGCACCTCAAGTAGCGTGCGCCGATACCCATAAGCTGAATGCTTACATTCTTAGTAACAACTTCTTCCAACTAGATTATTCCCAACAAATGAGCTCTTGTTAGGAAGTTGAGAACCCCAAGAATCCCCATCAAAATATTCGACTTTAGTTGTACCATTTAAAGTGTATTCAGCCAAGGTACCATCCCATGTCCAAGAAGAACCCAATTTACTTAAAGGGCTATTAGAAAGTTTTACTGTTGCTATTCGAGAACCGAATCCTGATAGACCAAACTTTTCTACAGCTACGAAAGTTCCTGAGCTATTTACTAACAAAAATGATGCTATTCCTTTTCCCTCATCCCAATCCCATCCGCGAATGCTATCACTATTTGAAATATTAATAGTCGCTAGTTTACGACCGAATTGTCCTGTGTCTGGATTAAATTCCTCTACAATTACAACTGATTTACTACCGTTGAATATAACGTAACTAGCTAGACGACCTTTATAACTCCAACCTCTAACTGAATTAGATTGGGAAATTGTCCTGCTACTTGCATCCCCTTGTATATTCCTATAACGAAGCTTGGCAGCCGAACCATTAAACTCAACAGTAGAACATGCCTGATTAGCAAAGGCAGGTTGAGAAGATAAAAGTGTTAGTAAGGATGTAGCCATCAACAAAAACTTGATATTCCATCCATTCTTAACTATCTTAACTAATTTAAGTAGCATTTTGATTTATTAATGTTTAGTTTGTGAAATTTATGCATAAATTATACACAATCCGGGTTGGGTGGTCAAGATGCTGTTGGCGAATTATTTCTTAATATCTGAAAGCGTTATTATGCGGTTATTACCTTAACAAAACTAGATAAACATTAACTAACTTGCTCAATTAACCCTACAGGTAATTCTGCTAACTTTTTCAACTCCAATCCTCCCTCAAATATCTCATCAATGGCCAGCATTTGACCATCAATGGTCATAAACTTATGATCGTTTGTGGCTCGAATCACTGAGCCATCGTCTAGAGTATATTCAAACACCTCTTGCTCTCCCCGGTTATGCCACTGAGCAATAGGTTGGGTATACACATAGCCATTACTATCAACGCTATAAACAGTACATGGGATACCTTTTTCGACAATCTCACCAATCGCCATCGGACCATACTCTACTGTGATAATCTCCGTATCATAGCTGAGACAGTATTCGGCAAATTTAATCATTTGGTCAAATAACTCTTCAGCTATGTCTTGAGTCACGCCATTTTTGGTTGAACCATCGATAAAAATCTCCCGATGCTTCTGCATCTCAGCCACTTTCTTCTTACCCATGCAATTGTGAGCAATAAAGTCATTGGCAATAAAGTTATGAGTGTCAGCAATACTTAAATCAAAAACATCCTCTTGGCCAAGATACTTCAGCTCAAAAATCTCATCCCAGAAAATATCTGAGTCAGCAATACCTTGGTGACGTGCTAAACTCGGAGTCGCCACTGTTTTAGTTAATTCGTTTCCACTTTTAGCTGTTAACTGTTCCCTGTTCCCGACTTCTGAAACAAGTCTAATGATATTATCAGTTAGCTTAACTTTACTATTCGACAGTTCACGAGTATAGGGAATTGGTAATGCTTTAGCTAAACCGATGGCGCTTCCTATAGTAAACTCTTTCAGAGGCTTCCATCCTAGAGTGGTGTAGAAAAGATGATCATCGGTGGCGCGAATGTGGCGGTTAGTTTTGGTAGTAATCTCCCAAACATCACGAATCCCATTAGGATGAATTTCGATAATTGGTTGTTGGGTAATTTTTTTGGTCTTTAAATTCAGAGAAAAAACCTTTCGTCCCAACCAGTAACTAGATTTAGAAGCAATCTCCCTCAGGGAAACTAAACGACCGGTTGCTGGATCCACTATCTCAGTTGATCCACTCAAACACCGCCTCAGTAAATCCGCTTGACCTAGAGAATAACCGGCCAAATCCTGCGCCATCCGCATGATGCTTTCCTGAAAGCAGTTATGAACGACTACGCCATGAGCCAGAAAGTATGGGGAAGATTGTTCCTCCATTTGTAGATCAAAACACTCTTCTTGCCCACTCTCTTCCACAGCGGTAACATAAACTATCCGAACATCCCAAGTCTTGTACTGTGACTCTTTCGGTCTAGATAGGGTTGCCTGTAGAGTTCCGTAGGGTGCGTTAGGGACGGGCTCGCCCTGATTTTCCACCTCGTAGCCAGCTTTGGAACAGCCCGTCCCGTAACGCACCACCGGGTCTAAACTGTTGCTGGCTCCGGGATATTTTTCATAAACTTGAGAACCCAAACCATGAGCATTCTTGACGACTGGGTTTACTGGTTTCAGCTCATAGGCAAATTTGTCTCCATCTGGTGTTAAAAAGCGATGGTTTTTACTGGAATAGATAACTGTACCACTAGATAGGGTAATTTTCAGGATATCTTTGATACCACTGCGCCATTGCTTAGCTACCCTTGCTGGCCAAACTTGTTTACCATCAGAGGTTAATACTAGGTCGCCAGATTTAATTTCTTCAATGGGCACATAAGAACCATCGGGCTGATCAATTAACGTACCTTTCGGTAAACATAGAATTCCATAAGTCTCCTGTAAAATAGGCTCTAATAGAGGATGTTGATACTCTACTTTTTCTCGACCATGTTTACGATTAATAAACTGAGGAATCAGACCAGCATCCAGAGGACCAGGGCGATAAAGAGCGAGAATTGAAGAAATATCTTCAATACTGTCAGGTTTCAGGTCTCGCACTACCTGACGCATTCCCGAAGATTCTAATTGGAAGACTCCTTCTAACTGGCCTTTCTCTAGGAGCTCATAAGTTTTTTGAATATCTAGGGGTTTTTTCTTCTGTTCACCCTTGTCTAAAATTTTCTTAGCTTTAATTTCATCTAGGGGAATCTGATCTAAATCCAGTTTAAGATTTTGAGTCTTTTCAACTAACTCTTTGGTTTTCTGAATAGTGGTTAAGTTCTTTAGTCCTAAAAAATCCATTTTCAGGAGTCCCAGAGCTTCCAGGTCTTCCATATAATACTGGGTAATCACTGCACCATCATTATTCAGTTGTAATGGCACAATTTCATCTAAGGGATCTGCTGAAATAACCACACCAGCAGCATGGACACCAAAGGTTTTATTTGTTCCTTCAATCCGAATCGCCATATCCACCCAGCGACGCACTTCCGGATCTTGATCGTAAGCCTCTTTAAACTCTGGTGTTGGTGTTTGATCAGAAATCATCACTGAGAGTTTGGCTGGCTTACCTCGCGCCACTGGAATCATCTTAGCCATACGATTAGAGTCTTGGTAAGAAATTCCTAACACTCTCGCTACATCTTTTAATACCGCTTTAGAGGTCATGCGGTTAAATGTAATAATCTGGGCTACTCGGTCTTCACCATAGAGATTAGTAACATATTTAATCACCTCATCCCGTCTTTCAATGCAGAAATCTGTGTCAATATCTGGCATTGATTTCCGCTCTGGATTGAGAAAGCGCTCGAACAGTAGCCCATGATGTACAGGATCAATGTTGGTAATTTCTAGGACATAAGCCACTAGGGAACCTGCTGCTGAACCACGACCCGGACCAACGGGAATATCATTGTCTCTGGCATATTTGATGTAGTCCCAAACCACTAAAAAGTAGGTAGAAAACCCCATCTGCTGGAGCATTTTTAACTCATACTCCAGCCGTGCTTTATACACTGGATCAATTTCACTACGAGAGCGACACTTTAGCCGCTTCATCAGTCCATTCCAGGTAATTTCTTCTAAATAGGTGTCAGGGGTATAATCCTTGGATACCTTGTAGTCTGGGATGCGAGGCTCTCCCAGAATATTGTAGTGCTTGACTTTATCGGCCACTTCTAAGGTATTTGCGATCGCATCCTCTATCACCTGGGCCGCTAAGTGATCTCGAAACAGCCGTTTCATTTCCTCTGCTGACTTGAGATACTCCGTGCCACTATAGCGCATCCGTTTCTCTTCCGTAACCAGTTTAGCGGTTTGAATACACAGCAAAGCATCATGAGCTTCTACGTCATAGCAGGAGATAAAGTGGGAGTCATTAGTCGCAATAATTTTAATTCCTAATTCATTAGCGATTTTGACAATCGCAACATTAACCACTCGGTCTTCTACAGAGCCGTGGTCTTGAATCTCTAAATAGTAATCATCCCCAAAAACCTCTTGGTACCACTTAGCTACTTTACGGGCTTCATCTAAGTCACCTTTTAGGATAGCTTGGGGCACTTCGCCCCCCAAACAAGCACTGGTAACAATTAATCCTTCGTGATATTGCTTCAGTAATTCTTTATTGATACAGGGACGAGCAAAAATTCCTTTGCCCTGCATCCCTTTGAGGTGAGAAAGAGTTGTTATTTTTACTAAGTTTTTGTACCCTTGGGTATCTTTTGCTAAGACAACTTGATGATATTTTCGGTAACGCTTATTGACCTCAATATCACCGTTTATCACATACATTTCGTTACCGATTATCGGCTTAATGCCCTTTTTTAGGCAAACTTTAATCAGTTCAATAGCACCATACATCACACCATGATCTGTCAGTGCGATCGCAGGCATTCCCAACTCAACAGCTCGATCCACCAGTGCTGGTAGCTGAGATGCTCCATCCAGTAGGCTATAATCACTGTGAATGTGTAGACCAACAAAAGACATAGTTACTGTTAATTATAAACCGATGTTGCTGATTATTTGAATGATTAACGGACTTACGAGCCAGGTCTAGTACCAAAAAACTAGTCCCAAAAAAACTAGTCCCAAAAAACTAGGCTTATCTTAAGCACGGAAATCAGTTAAACGACTTCCAACCCTTCTCAACTCCGATGGTGGATTTTTAACCTGATCAGCATTCAAATTTCGGTTAAGTTCGCGAATACGGCGGGACAACATACGAATAATCTTAATTGCAAATTCTGGTGTCTCATCAATGGCATCATAAAGTTGTAGCTGTGTCAACATCAAACAATGGCAAGGTTCGATCGTGGTCACAGAAGCGGAACGAGGTTCTGCATCAAACAAGGACATCTCCCCAAAGCACGCTCCTTGCTTGAACTGTGCCAAATTCCGCTCACCAATGTGAACTCTTACCAAACCTGAGACTACAATATAAAGTTCCCTACCCTCTTCCCCTTGAGCAAAGATGGTATGGTTAGAAGGAAAGTCTAGCTCGTCCATCACAGAGGCTAGTCGCATCAGAAAATCGTCCCGCAATTCGTGAAAAATTGGGACACCCCTGATAAAAATTAAACGATCAATGCTAGATAACATTGGTTAGTGGTTGGGTTTGCGGTTGGCTGCTAGCGAATAGCCGTGCTGTAGTAAAATACAAGTTTAACCCATAGGGATAATTGTTTATAGTTAATGGCTGACTAGACCATGAGGTGGTATTAAGGGGTGAAATTAAGATTCAACCACTGTACTGTAGTAATTTCAGACGTAAGTATTCAGCGGTCAGCGGTCAGCGGTCAGCTTATTTTATTCAAAAGCTGTTCGCACCTCAAGTAGCTTGGCCACAGGCCAATGGCTGATAGCTGATAGCTGATAGCTGATAGCTGATAGCTGATAGCTTACTTTCAGACCTTATTGAACGTCATGGTCTACTGTCCACTGCCATCAGACATTAGAGATTAGAGATGATGCCAGCAAAGTTTACAAACAATAGGCAACTATACTGATCAAACTATCCGATTATCTCTTGTGCTTGAGCAGCTACCAAAGGGTCTGGGTCATTCCTAAGCACTGGCAATAACTCTGCACAAGCACGAGGTGACATCTCTTTGAGATAAGCCACAACCGCTTCCCGCACAAAACCGGTAGGATGACGTAGACAACTTAGAGCCGCTGCTGGTGCTAGGGAACAGCGTGCTGCTCTGGCCACATGAAAACAACAGGCTAGGGGCCAATCTGACAGAAAATGTCGTAACTCGATTAAGCGACGTAAGCGATCGCTTACATTCATGGGTTGATAAGGTACTAAATCCACTAGGGCAGCTAATTTTTCTTTCAGAGAACGCCGGTCTAAAATTGACAAAAATGCTTTCTTATTAGGAATATCTAGGGTATTATCCAAAATTTCTAGCCCTAGGGCAATGTTTGAGCGAGAATGGGATGCTAGATTAAACTCAGCTGCTTTGATGGCACTCGATGGATAAAGAAACTTCATCAGTAAGAAACACACCTCTACAAGATCTTGTTGAAGATCATTAAGCCCCTGCCGCAGCAAATCTGCCTCCAGTCCAGCTATTTTCTTTGAGGTCAAATCCAGCAGTGCGCCATAAATTTGACCCAAAAACATCAATTCTTGCTCAATTAAAGTTTCTATACCACTACGCCCTAACTGGTTCATCACCGCTTCAATCCCAACTTCCCCTGGAATCTTGAGCAAGATCGTGAGAATATTACGACGGGTTGTCCCCCAACTACTCATCAACTGTTGCACCAAATGCTTCATAGCTTCAGGAGTACCCTTTTCAGTTAGGGCGTGGAGTCTGCCAATCTCACCGAGAGCCATCCAAGCTTGCCGCCTTACTACGTCTGGCTTGTGAATATCTTCAGACAAAACCCTCAATAAAGGAATGGCTTCATCCCCTTGTTTGACCAACGCTATACGAGCAGCATTGCGGGTAGATGTGTAGTAGAGTGCCTTGACTAAAGACGGATAGTACTTTTCAAATCGTTTAGCAGCAATCACATCTAAACAAGCACACCGTACCTTTAATGACTTATCCCTTAACAGGTTATCAATATAAACCACCAAGGATTCCAAGTAATCCATCTCTGCCAAAGCTCGGGTACCCATTAACCGTTCTTGCTCTTTTTTTGAGGTGAGCATCCGCCGCAGGGTTTTGACGGCTTCAAACTTCTCTTTTGGTGTACCCCGACCCATAATTAAAGCAGCTGCTGTAGCTCTTACGGTTGGGTCAACAGCCGGTTGTAGATAAGGCTTAATTGTCCGAATATTCAGGTCTTCCTGAGCCAGCCAAAAATAGCGCAATGCTAAGGCCAGGACTTCTACTGGTGGTCTTTGATCAATCAACCCAGACACATCTTTTAGACAATCTGGGTTGGGATAGGGCAACATCACCTCTAAACTCTGGCGCTGCAAATCTGTAGACATTTCTACCAGCAAGGGAGAAAGAACCTTACTCGCTTTTTCTGGAGCGATTTGAGACAACAGTTGAATGTAAGCAGAGCGGTTATTCGGCTCAGTTTTCAGTCGTCTTACCGCTTCCTCAAAGACGGTCTTAGTATCCAGGAAATTGGTATTGGCAGAACCCAAACGTCCTTGCTCAGCATTGATCAGCAGCAATGAACCATAATTAGCCCGCATTAACCAGGTACTCAGCAGCCATAATAGGGCAAAAATCACTACCATGAAAATAAACACCCAATGCCGCAATGGCTCAAAATTGGGGAAAGCCCAATTTAGCAGCCCAATGGTGGCTAAAATCCCAAGACCAGTAATGCCAGTAGTCATGGGTTTAGCAATCCCTTGCACAGTAGTTTGAACCACAGACCGTAACCCTAACGGTAAGGCTTGGAAAAGTACCGGTTCAACACTAGCTACTAAAGTAAATCGCAATAGTTCATCAACGAATCGGAGTAAGACTACACCAATAAATAGCCCTGTTATCCAGCTAGGCAACCCAATATCAAACTTTACCCAACTTGCCATCTTAGCTAGGGTCACTAAGCCAATCACAGATAAAGCACCAGGTAATACCATAGCGCTTAGGAAAAGACCAAAGCGATCAATCACCCGACTAGAGATAAACCATTGGGTCACCAATTCAAAAAGTCCCAAAGTACCACTGAATATACCCAGAAAACCAGCAATTGCTGAACCATCCAGGGTTTCCTCCAATTGACCCATATACTGAAATTCAATTAGGAGGTACAGGGCTTCCCCTAAGATAAAAAAGGCAAATAAAGGGATGACATAGCGTCTGAGGGATTCACTAGGCTGACGCACAGCGAAGTCTGGCTCCATTTCTTCCCACTGTCGTGCTGGGGAGTTAGGAAAGGCTTGCTGGTAGTGCTGACATATATAAACCAAGGTCAGTGCTCCGATGAGCATCATGCCAGACCCAAAAGCCAGCACATTGTTGAGTCCCACGAACAGCAATAATAGAGGTAATGAGAAGCCAGAGAGGACATCAGCTACCAAAAGCCCACTGGAGATTAGGGGGTAGGTACGCTTAATTTCCCGAATGTTGAATAACTGATTAGCCGTGACCTGGGAATTAAGGTCATTGAGGATGTACACGGCATCCATCCACAATCGCAATAGAAAGATGGTGACTACAGTAATATAGCCATACTCGATCTCCAAGCCTACGCGGAACACTAACAAGGGTAAGGCAGCTAGGATAGCGATCGCTACCAAGACTGACCTCAAGGGTAAAATCCTCTGCAACCAGGAGTATAATACTCCCAACCCAGAGCAGATCACGGAACTAGCAATATAAATCACCGGTAACCACTTCGCGCCATATTTCTCTAGAAACAAGGCAATGGCACTGTACTCTAACCAAAGCAGTCCCATGGAAGTGGTGGTATGGAAGACGAACATCAACAATGTCCGCTCGCCTTCTTCTGGGCGAAGATTCACCCACTCTAGGATTGTTCTAATCCAGTAACCCTTCAGGCGAGTCGGAGATGGCAATTTCATAGAGTCATTAGTCCTTCGTGACTAGTCCTCAGTCAGTTGTCCTTGGTATTTTAAGCTGCTTGATCTGTGCATGGGTATTGAGGTCTCAATTCCAGGCACCTGGGCATGTGGTTACCAATGACTAATGACCAATGACTAATGACCAATGACTAATGACCAATGACTAATGACCAATGACTAATGACCAATGACCAATGACTGATGACCAATCACTATAACCACTATTTTTTGGGGGAGAGTAACATCATCATGTTGCGACCTTCCCGCTTAGGTGCTTGCTGGACTTCTGCCAATTCTTGTAAATCCTTAGCCATGCGCTCGAGTAGTGCCTGGGCTAAATTACTATGTTGGATTTCCCGACCTCGGAAGGTAATGGTAGCTTTGACCTTATCGCCAGATTTGAGGAAGCGCTCCGCTTGATTGACCCGCACATTGTAGTCATGGTCTTCTATTTTGTAGCGCATCTTCACTTCTTTGACATCAGCCGTGTGCTGCTTCTTCTTTGCTTCACGGGCTTTCTTCTCTTGTTCAAATTTGTACTTGCCATAGTCCATGATGCGACACACTGGCGGATCTGCCTTGTCACTAACCAGGACAAGATCTAACTCCTTTTCCTCAGCGATCCGCAGGGCATCTTGAGGTGTGATTATACCCAGCTGTGCCCCATCGGTATCAATGGCTCTAATCTTGGGAAACCTTATTCTTTCGTTAATTTGGGGTAGATCGCGTTGGCGTCTTCTATTATCACTCACAGGCGTTTGTTTATTTTCTTAAGTGGATTAATCAAAAAATAGACTTACTACATACACTTGCCATTTTACTGATTCCTTTCTTGTTTCTGTTCAAATTATTAACATCACTTAGGAAACCAAGGCCTATGGAATAGTTATAACTTACTCCTTTGGCTGATAGGGAAGGCATAATGGACTCAAGTGGCGCGTGTAAATATTTTTGAAGTTGAGGCAGGTTGTGACCAAATCTTTGCATTGGCAGCAACGAGTTGGTAGTCAAAGGGATTGGGTCTGGCGGGGTTGGCCGATCCGTTATACCTATTTTCGCCCACCCCAACCCCTAACTGTCCAGCCGACAACACCAGTTATTCTGCTTCATGGGTTTGGTGCTTCGGTAGGGCATTGGCGTAATAACCTAGAGGTAATCGGTCAACATCATACCGTTTATGCTTTAGATCTGCTGGGTTTTGGGGCATCCCGGAAAGCTGCGGTTGACTATACCATTGACCTTTGGGTAGCTCAGGTTTATGAATTTTGGCAAACTTTTATCCAAAAACCGGTAGTGTTAGTAGGTAACTCCATTGGTTCGCTAGTTGGTCTAGGAGCAGCAGCGACCCATCCAGAGATGGTTAAAGGTCTGGTGATGATTAATTTACCAGATTTCCAAGCCCGAGAAGAAGCGATACCTAGTTGGCTCCGACCGATAGTCTCAACTGTTGAGAGTCTAGTGGCATCACCAGTGCTACTCAAAACCCTATTTTACGTGGTAAGACGTCCAGGGATTGTGCGTAAATGGGCAGGGTTAGCTTATGCTAATCCAGAGGCAGTTACAGATGATTTAGTAGAAATTCTGAGTGTCCCTGCCACCGATCCTGGAGCTGCGGCAACCTTTAGTAGACTTTTGAGAGGGATGACCGCTCCTAACTTTAGTCTACCGGTCAAATCCCTATTACCTAAATTAGATATTCCTATGCTATTGATGTGGGGACTAGAAGACCGGATGATTCCCCCTATGTTAGCTCGCAAGTTTGTTAAACTCAATTCTAATTTAGAGCTATTGGAGTTAGATCATGCTGGTCACTGTCCCCACGATGAATGTCCGGAACAGGTGAATCTGATCCTATTAGAGTGGTTGGGAGCTAAGGTTTGATTATCCCCAAAATCCCTATTAGCCGACGCTCACTTGATCAGTGTCAACATCCGTGCAACCATCCACACCGGAGGCAACACTAACCATCTTATCTAGAACCTCCTGGCTAGCTACTTCTCCTTTTAGCACAACTTTACCGCCAGTTTGAGCAACCCAGAGCCTCTCCTCGTCATCGAGATCGTTGTCTTGGTCAAAGGCCCAAACAACTCGCTTGGCAAGGCCGCTTTGGTCGTATTCTCCGTTTAACCCCAATCGCTCTGGGGGAATGTCATCTCCTGCTGGTGCATCTGGTGAAGGGGTAGTAGCTGCGGGAGCTTCGTCTGGGCTTCCAAATCCAAAAATCCGCTGTAAAAAACCCATAAATATTTGGTTTCACTCCAATCAGTTTTTAACGATTTTTATCTTACCGAGGAATTTTCCAATTAGCTGCCTAGTTTTAGAAAAAATATATCTTTAGATACAGCACTGTGTTACTATAGCAATCCTATTTGAGTTGTGACAGGTGATAAGCTTGAAACCCATGTATAGCAAAGATCACAGTTTTCAAAATTGCCACGACCTATTTAGGATTGCTATAGAGTTATTTGTTACTCAAAACCTGGATAAAATGGTATTTGGTTTACCGTTGACCGTTGACCCTTAGCTTCAAAAAACTTAACAGTTAACCGTTGCTCCTGCCTTATCGCCCCTTAAAAAAGGGGCTAGTCAACACTTAACAGTCAACAGTTTGACCAATAAATCACTCTGATAGCAATTTAGGCAACACAGGCCCCCAGCACTCCCAAGCCAACTCCTAAGTCAAACTATGAAACATACCCTTTCCGTTTTAGTTGAAGATGAAGCGGGTGTTCTAACTCGCATTGCTGGTTTATTTGCCCGTAGAGGCTTCAATATCGAAAGTCTGGCCGTTGGACCGACTGAGCAGGTTGGTATATCTCGAATTACTATGGTAGTACCTGGAGATGACAGCAGCATTGAGCAGCTGACTAAGCAACTCTATAAGCTAATTAATGTCCTAAAAGTACAAGATATTACCCCAATTCCCTGTGTCGAAAGGGAGTTAATGCTGCTAAAGGTTAACACTACTAGTTCCACCCGCTCGGAGATTATTGAATTAGCCCAGGTGTATCGTGCCCATGTCGTAGATACATCTGATGATTCACTAACTCTAGAAGTTGTGGGAGACCCTGGGAAAATGGTAGCACTAACCCAAATGCTGAATAAGTTTGGTATCCGTGAAATTGCCCGGACTGGCCAAATCGCCCTAACCCGAGAATCGAGAGTCAATACTGAATATCTCAAGTCTTTGGAGGCTAACAGTTTAATTAGTTATTAATTAAGTTATTGGTCGTTAGTCATTGGTTCGGATCTTTTGCCTGCAAGCCTTTATGATATGAACCCACAGGAATTGCGATCGCAAATTCTGTTCCCTTACCCGGATTAGAGGTACATGTGATTTGACCACCATGCTGTTCAACAACGATTTTCTTGCAGATATCTAGCCCTAAGCCAGTTCCCTTGTCGATTGATTTGGTGGTGAAGAATGGTTCAAATATCTTCTGTTTGACCTCTTGTGTCATTCCCGGACCATTATCGATAATTCTGATCACGACCTGTCCACCAGAACTGTCCCCTTGATCACCATCGCTGCCTAGAAATTCTGTCCGAATGGTGATCTTAGGGGGGGCTGCTGCTTTTTGCTTTATACCTTGTGGGTAATCATCAGAAGACTGAGGGGAAACTGGAACCTGGAACCTCTCTGCTTGAACAGCTGCAGAACCTGTAACTTTGAACCTGTTAACCTGTGACTCTTCTAGAGCATCAATGGCATTGCACAGCAGGTTCATCAACACTTGGTTGATTGAACCAGAGTAGCACTCCACTAAAGGGAGTTTTCCATAGTCCTTGGTCACGGTAATCCCGGGATTCTTTCCTTTGGGCTTTAAGCGGTTATGGAGGATAGTCAGGGTACTATCAATACCTTCATGAATATTTACGCGCTGCTTTTCATCGGTATCCTGTCGGGAAAAGTGGCGCACTGACTGCACAATCTGTTGCAAGCGTTCTGCACCTAATCCCATAGATGATAGGGCTTTAGGAAAATCTTCGATCAGGAAATCTAGGTCAATTGCATCAGCGTACTGTTGAATTTCGGCTGCAGGCTGGGGATAGTGTTTGGCATATAATCCCAACAGTCTTAATAAATCCTCGCCATAGTCCCTTGCTGGAGTGACATTTCCACAGATAAAGTTAAGTGGATTGTTGATTTCGTGAGCAACACCCGCGCATAACTGTCCTAAGGTGGACATTTTTTCACTTTGCTTTAACTGGTCTTGAGCCAGTTCCAGCTTCTTTAAGACATTCTCCAGTTCCTGGCTTTGGGCTTCTAATTTGGCTTGTGCTGTTTGTAACGCTGCTTCAGTTAATTTTTGTTTAGTAATATCTTTTACTAAACCTTCGTAGTATAGAATGTAACCAGTAGCATCACGCACTGCCCAAGCACTTTCGCAAATCCAAATTAGGGTGCCGTCTTGGCGATAGACCTGGGATTCAAAATCCTCTACCAAACCCTTTGAGTGCAGTAGGTCAAGGAATTGGTAGCGTCGCTGGGTATCTTTGTGAAGGTACTGCCCAACACCAGTTACATGACTCAGAAATTGGGTCGGTGATTCATAGCCATATAGTTTAGCTAGCGATGGGTTACAGGCTATATAGTAACCATCAGGCGTAATTTGAAAGATACCATCAGTCGAGTTTTCAAATAGAGACCGATATCTCTGTTGGACTGCTAAGAGAGATTCTTCCACTCTTTTACGGTCAATTATTGGCTCAGCTAGTGTCTGATTGGTAGGTTGCCAACTAGTTTTCCACTTGGTGAAGTTTTTGTGAACCGTTGGATTAGGTTTGACCCGCTTGCCAGAGCTAGGGGGTAAAGTTCCGGGACTTATTAACATAGATTGTTGCCTCACCTTTTTCCCTCACGACCATGACTATTGAGCATTGCAGCTGCCTCTTGAAGGATGGGTTTCCGGTACAGACTATAGTATTGGCTGTTGGGGAATTGTGCCATCCCTGAGGGGTTTTTTACAAAACTATTAACTAAACTGCTCGGAATTTAAATAAATTTAACATAGATCTCCCCTTGACAAACGTCAAATTAAGAAGGCTTTTTTCCCAAGTCGCGGACTGCAGTCAAATATTGTCCTAGAAAAGGTAAGCCACCAATGGCTGGAAGTAGGTAGCGGGAAGTACACAGTAACCCTAAGGCGGCAGCGGTAGCAGCCGGAAAATAGGGTTGGTAAAAGAAAATTAGCGCAGCGTCACGGGTGCCAACCCCCGCAAAGGTTAGTGGTAACAATCCCGCTAGAATAGCTAGGGGGGACAGAGCGAGATTGGTTAAAAAGGGTGTCCAGGCGTTGAGGGCAAGGATAAATAACCAAATTTGCAATAAGTGTAAGAACCAGATAAAAATTGAAGTTAGGGTAATTTTGAATAACTGCTTGGGGTCATGCCAGAAGTAGCCGTGCATTTCCCCCCAAGACATTTGCATTGTTTCTAGCTTTGAGCGGAATTTTTTTGGGGCAATTTTTTTGGTCACTAAGAAAAATAAATGGGCAAATTGGCGGGAACTGAGGAGGAAAATCCCGAGAATTAAGCCGAAAATTATCCCAGCGGTCATCAACCAAAAAAAGCCACTTTTCCCAGGATAAAGTAATAAACCAAAGACACACCATAGCAGTAGAGACAGCATGTCACAAGCTTTTTCAAAAATAACGATGGCTAAGGACAAGCTCCCAGCTAAATTACCCCGCTGCTTCATAAAGTAGGCTTTAGCTATATCTCCCATTTTGGAGGGCAAGACCATATTTAGGGTACTGGCAGCTAAAATCAGGCGATTGGCTTCCCAAAATCCGAGTTGGGAACCCGTCGGCATTAGTTGTTGCAGTCGCCAAGCCGTGAACAGGGTGATCGGAATCACCATGCCCAGACTAATCGCCATCCACATGCGATCGCATTCTTTAAATACAGCGATCAGTTGGGGAAAGTCAATTTTGGTATAAATTACCCCTAGGATGACTAGGCTGATGGCAATGGAGATGAGTCGTTTCATGGATTAGCAGCAATAGGCAACAGGCAACAGGCAACAGGTAACAGGCAAAAGGCAATAGGCAACAGGCAACAGGCAATAGGCAAAAGGCAATAGGCAATAGGCAATAGGCAACAGGCAACAGGCAACAGGCAACAGGCAACTTTCAACCTTCCCTAGGGGAACGCCAAAGGCGAACAAACTTCAACATATGATGCTAACCAAAAACTTTAGTCAGAATTTCAACAGCGGGGTCAACTTCTAGCCACACCGTAGCCCCACAATGCTTTGGACAATTGGGTTGATAGACTAACCGAGATGGGCCTTTGATTTCTACATAATGACCGTAGGTGTTACGGTTGCCTTGTTTGACAGTCAGGACAGGCTTGTAAGTATCGTATTTTCTATTTTCCTTAATAATGTGCTGGTTGACGTGGATGTAAGTCGCCACCTTTTGAGCAACTTTTTTCCAGGTTCCTTTTGGTCCACGCTTACCGGGAATTACTTTAGGCATCCCATTAAATAGGGGAATTTGCCAAAATCTGCCAACTTTTTGAGCGCCCTTAATTCTGCCGCTTTTGAGAAGTTGGCGAACTCGTTGGACACAAATACCTAAAAGATAAGCTGCTTGAGTGGTGCCAATGGTGGTTATCTGTTGTGCTGCCATGTCTTTGCCTTTTAATCTAGCGCTATTGTTTTTTTCATGATTTAAATCTAACACAGTTTTTTAAAATAGCGCTAGTGTTTTAAAACAAATGTTACATAATTTAATAATTTGGTTTATTAAAGCGCTATAGCTTTGTGAGCAAGTAATGCAGCAGTTAGCGAAAATTAAATAGCGCTATAGTTTTGTAAAACTTCAATACACAGTATTTGAGCACTGATGCACTCAGCAGTATTTTCGAGGTAATCTGATCTCAAAAACGCTGCTCGAACTTCAACCATTCATAATCATCCAAGGTTTGCACCTCATCACTTAGGTCAACCCAGGGTTGTAATTGTCCTGCTTGAAAGGTACGACTCATGACCACATAAATGGATGTCTGGTCCCCACCAATTCCGACACTTTGTACCGATTTCCAAGACTTAGCTTGTAATTCATCAATGACTAACCATCGCTCACCTTGCCAATAAAAATATCTGCGAAAGCAGAAGGGAGCTTCTTTTTTACCAGTAATTAATAATTTCTGTAATAATTTCCGAATTAAATTGGGAAAGAAGCGTCCTACCGTTAACATTACTCCCCGCAGAATTAGTAAATTCATTGGAGTCATTTGTTTCTGTTTCGCCCATCCCAAGTTTCCCTCAATCAGAATTTCATCCTCACTGACTTTAACTTGATAGTCATCGATCAGATGACCGACAGCATTTTTGAATTTACCTCTTTCTTGTACTAGTAGGGAAAAATGGGTATCTGAAGCAATTAATTGATTGTCTCGAAATATCTTAAAAACGCCTCCTTTATTCAAAGCTAAATAAAGCTCTGTTCCCCGACGGCGGTCAATTAGGATGTTGGCGTCTTTCAACCATACGCGACCACTGGGACGGGGAGTTGGTTTGGGTCGGTTACTGACAAAATCTCGCCAAGATAGGAGATAATTCCAGGTATGGTGACCAATAATGTGATCATCGGCATAACAAGGAGCAAGACCATTAGCTAATCCCACCAAGAAGCGGTCATTAATCTCTAGGGCTTCTGGAAACCAGCGTCCTACTAATTCAAACCCATGGGGAAAAAAGTTGTAAGTGTTACGGCTAGTGTATTCTCCCCCATAGGAACCATCGGGATGGATGAATTGTGCTGCTAATTCGACAGCTTTGATCAGAGCTTCTTTTAGGCGTGGGTCTAGTCTCAACAGATAAATCCTGGCTAGACAGGAAATGGTTAAGGTGTGGTAGCCTGGGTCGCAGCCTTCGTATTCTATAAACCAACCTTCGGGACTTTGCCAGGATAATACTTGCTCTAGCCTTTGCGATCGCGCTCTATCCCATTGATTGGTATGCAACAGTTCCGATAGCAGGTCTAAACATAAGACAATCAAGGCTTGGTGGTTGCTGAGCTGTCCACTTTCCATGTGATGGGCTAGCCAATCTGCTCGTTTTTCAAAGAATTGTAAGGCAATGGGGTTATGGAGTCCCATGGCTTTGTAACTTTCGATGCTAGCCAATAAAGAAAAGGCGGCGGCTCCAGCAGCACGCTCATAGGGGAAATAATCATCACAGGAGCCATCGGGATGGGAACTGGATGCAGCAAAAAGTATCCCTGCTTCGACCCAATCGAGAATTACTGGTTGCTGGTAGAACGGGTTATCTGGGAAATCGGTATGATAGGCTAGTGCTAGAGGCCAGACAAATTCCTGTGCCATGCCACTAGGGAAATCAATAATTTTATAGTGCCAGAAATTACGATCGAAGCAGCCGTAGGTGGGACTGTGGGGATTGCGGTCTAGGAGGGTAAGGATTTTAGGGATTTGGTTTAGGGCGTGACGGGCGAATAGGTCTCTGGTCATTATTTACTGCTGAGTGCGTTAGTCCGAGAGTCCGAGAGTGATAAATTCTTTTCAGCCAAAAGTACTCTTAAGAGTTTCCCACTATAACAAGTAGTCTTAAGAGCTTCTAACTATAACAATGGGACTGTTATCTATTCAAGAAACTATTGACAAATTCTTCTCCTTCTCCCCCCTCATCACGGTTTTCCCGCTGTTGTTGATTTCCGGTGGATGGCCAATGGGGAGTGCGATTGGAGTCAACATCCAATCGGCGTAGTCGCAGTTGGATGTCTTCTAGAAGTTGACGATTGACTGCCATTAGATCTGCTACTAAGCCAAATATCCACAGTTGAAAGCCCATTAGAATCAGAATAGCAGCTAAAACTAGGCTGGGTACGTGAGCTTTGGGAGTACCAGCGAAGTATAGGATTAACCAACGAATCCCCAGTAAGGTTCCTAGAGTAAATGGAATTGTCCCCAAGGTGATAAAGAATCTCAGGGGATTGTAGGTCATGGAGATTCGCAGGATAGTGATTAGCGATCGCTTAACATAGGCACTGATACTTTTGACTAGACGGGAGGGGCGTAAATAGCGATTGGTGCGGATTGGGACAGACGTGATAGCGATGCCTTTTTGTCCAGCTTGAATGATAGTTTCTAGGGTGTAGGTGTATTCATTAAAGACATTTAGCTTTAAGGCGGCTTCTCGGCTAAAGGCTCGGAATCCACTGGGAGCATCAATGATATTAGTATTGCTAGCAATTCGGACTACCCAACTACCGAATTTTTGTAGACACTTTTTGATAGGGGAGAAGTGCTTAATCTTCTGAATCGGTCGCGCCCCGATCACTATTTCGGCTCGACCTGATATAATAGGTTCTATGAGTTTGGGAATGTCATCAGCGCAGTACTGATTATCCGCATCGGTATTGACAATAATGTCCGCATCGGCTTTCAAGCAAGCTTCGATTCCTGCCATGAAAGCTTTGGCTAGTCCCTGATTGTGTTTAAAATTGACAATGTGGTCTACGCCATAGGAGCGGGCTACGTCTACGGTGCGGTCTGTACTGCCATCATTGATAATTAGCCACTCAACGGTATCTACACCCCTCAGTTGACGGGGAAGCACCGAAAGGGTAATCCCTAGGCTATTTTCTTCGTTGTAGCAGGGGATTTGAATAATTAGTTTCGTCATCGATGGTGACGCTTAACGCTCAACAATGGGAAAAACTCTGGTGCCTTTGATTATCGCAGACGCAGGCAAAAGAGTTTTGGTTTCTCGATTATGGTAGGTTATTGGGGGATTATAGCAGTTTTTAATTGGGAGTCAAGGGAGTCGGGAGTCGGGAGTCGGGAGTCGGGGCAGCAACAGTTGTGTTCTTAACAGATTTGTGTTGAGAAACCAAATTATAGTAATTTACTATAGCGCTATATTTTTATTTAAAATTATGCGATTGGCCTACGGCCACGCTACGCGATCGCAAAACTGCTGATGGTTTTACCACTATCGAATTTTGTGCTATCGATTGGTTTAATGGAAATTAAGCGATTGGCCTACGGCCACGCTACGCCAACGCATTACTAATGATTAGCTTACCAGTTATCGTTTTTTACTCTATCGCGCTAGATTTTATTAAAATTATGCGATTGGCCTACGGCCACGCTACGCGATGAAGCTTTGCGTTCGCTTTTAGCGGAAGCAACACAATGATGCTAGGTAGACTTTGGTTGAGAGCCAGACACCACAGGCGCGCTAGAATTCAAATCCAACTCTGGATGGTCTCCTGCGACTTGCTGCAAATTCCACTGATTCTTGAACAATAGGACTGGACGTCCCCAATTATCTTTGACTGTCACGGTATTAAACAAACGCCCAGCTTTTTCCAAGGCTCCCCAGCCACCGGCTACCCAACGAGCCACACTATAGGGCAACATATCCAACCTAGTCTCTACGCCATACTCATTTCTGAGGCGAAACTGGACTACTTCAAATTGTAACTGTCCCACTGCTGCCAGAATTGGGTCCCGCTTCGACTCATCAACAGAGTACATAATTTGAACAGCCCCTTCTTCCCGCAATTCTTTGACTCCTTTCTGGAACTGCTTAAACTTAGACGGGTTAGGATTCTTCAAATAAGCAAACAACTCTGGGGAAAAACAAGGAATACCTTCATACTCCAACTTCTTACCGTTGTAAATCGTATCTCCAATCGCAAACACCCCTGGATTATTCAAACCAATAACATCCCCGGCATAGGCAACATCAATGGATTCTCGGTCTTGAGCAAACAGCTTTTGGGGTCTTGACAAACGGACGGTTTTACCAGTACGAGCATGGCTGACAGTCATATCCTTTTCAAACTTACCCGTACACACCCGCACAAAGGCCACCCTATCCCGGTGCTTGGGGTCCATATTCGCTTGCAGCTTGAACACAAAGCCACTAAAGTCTGGATAAGTTGGAGGAATATCGCCTACTGTGGATTTCCGAGATTCTGGTTTCAGGGCATAGTCCAAAAAAGCATCCAGAAACAGCTGCACCCCAAAATTAGTCATCGCACTGCCAAAGAACACAGGGGTCATTTGACCAGAATGAATCAGATCTAAATCCAGGTCTGGACCAACACCATCGAGAATTTCTAACTCTTCCTTTAGTTGATAATATAAGTCTTGTTCCAGGAGCTGTTCAATCTGAGGGTCTCCCAAATCAACTACCGTATCCTTCGCCTCCCTGGACCCGTGAGCGGTGCGTTCAAACAAGTGGATTTGTTGTCTGCGGCGGTCAAACACTCCTTTAAAGCGATCGCCCATGCCAATCGGCCAGTTGACCCCATAGGTTTGTAAGCCCAGCTCCTGTTCAATCTCATCGAGGAGTTCTAGGGGTTCTCGTGCGGGACGGTCAAGCTTGTTGACAAAGGTAAATATAGGAAGCGATCGCATTTTGCACACTTCAAACAATTTGCGGGTTTGGGGCTCTAGACCCTTTGCTGCATCAATCAGCATCACCGCATTATCAGCTGCTGCCAGAGTGCGATAGGTATCCTCACTGAAATCTTGGTGTCCGGGTGTGTCGAGTAAATTAATCTGACAGTCGAGATAGGCAAACTGCAACACCGTGGAGGTAATCGAAATCCCCCGTTGTTGCTCCATTTCCATCCAGTCCGAGGTTGCCTTGCGCTGAGCTCGCCGTGCCTTCACTGCTCCGGCTTCGTGAATTGCTCCACCATAGAGTAACAATTTTTCTGTCAATGTGGTTTTACCCGCGTCCGGGTGGGAAATAATCGCAAAGTTACGGCGGTGTTCAACAGCGTTGAGCAATTCTGCTTCAAGTTCAGTGGACATCCAAAAAGACTAGATAGGGGACTTTCGCTTAATTCTTACATAATTCTCTATATATTATAGCGTTTCTGATAGTAATGACCTACACAGGTTTGTTTCCCTATTCCCTACTTCCTACCTGAGAGGTATATATTTTTTTAGTTCAGGGTCAAACCTGGGACTTCACCTCAGGATATAAACCGGAAAACAACGAATAAAAATTGTTAACGACCAATAGGTATATTTCTCTATGCGCCCCACGACCCACCCGGTCACCACACACTCACGTCTTTCTTAAAGACCTAACTAGCCAGCCAATTTCCCTATTCCTGTTTTTCCATTTACTTTTCCCTACTTCTGCCATAAGTCTAGTAATTACTAACTCATCAATAATAATGTCGTGATATCATCCCTAATTTTTGACGGACTTTACGACCTATCCTATAGGGTTATAGACGCTAAAATACTGGTAAGTAAAAATTAAATATATTATCTAAATCAAGGAGATAAGCTATGGTGTATGACCAGAAAAATAACATCGACTATGACCCCGACAAGCGCAAGCTGTTATCAGCATTATGTCACGGAGCTATTTTCATTAGTGCCTCATTTGTATCCGTTTTAATTCCCTTGGCTATCTTGTTAATCTCCGATGATCAAGTAGTCAAAGATAATGCTCAAGAATCCCTTAATTTTCACTTCAATGTATGGTTATACGGGGTAATTTTTGGGGTTTTGACTTTTATCCTAATTGGTTGGCTTTTGCTGCCTCTGTTATTTCTGTTCAGTTGGGTACTGCCGATTATGGCAATTATCAAGATTCTTGGGGATCCCAATGTATCCTACCGCTACCCATTTATTTTCCGTGTGCTTTAAAATAGCGCTAGGGTTTTAGTTAACCTGAGTGAACAGGGGGGAGCATGCCATGGTTGCAGAAAGAGTATTACAGCAGGTCAGAAAAATGCCATCAGACCAAAGAATTTCGTTCGTCCCGGACTTCCCCCTTTTTGCACCCCTGAGAAAAACCTGGAAGATGTAAAATGTAACGAAATGCAAAGTATAATGAGAAGAACACCCCTAAGCGAAAAATTTACAGTATTACCATCACATGCGAGTTGCGATCGCTGGAGCCGGACTAGCAGGGCTTTCCTGTGCTAAATATCTAATCGACGCTGGTCACACCCCGATTGTCCTAGAACGACGAAATGTTTTAGGCGGTAAAGTGGCAGCCTGGAAAGATCAAGATGGAGACTGGTATGAAACTGGTCTTCATATATTTTTTGGTGCCTATCCCAATATGCTGCAGCTAATTAAAGAACTCGGTATTGAAGACCGGTTGCAGTGGAAAGAGCACACCATGATCTTTAATCAGCCAAATCAACCCGGAACATACTCCCGGTTTGACTTCCCGGATATACCAGCTCCCGTCAATGGGATTGTGGCAATTCTGCGCAATAACGACATGCTGACCTGGCCCGAGAAGATTCGCTTTGGGATAGGGTTGATTCCGGCAATGCTTCAAGGGCAAAAGTATGTCGAACAAATGGACAAATACTCCTTCTCGGAATGGTTGAAAAAACAGAACGTACCACCACGAGTAGAGAAGGAAGTCTTCATCGCCATGTCTAAGGCACTAAACTTTATTGGGCCTGATGAAATTTCGTCCACTATAATTCTAACTGCTCTTAACCGCTTCCTACAGGAAAAGAACGGTTCCAAGATGGCATTCTTAGATGGTTCTCCCACCGAGCGGCTTTGCCAACCTATTGTTGATTATATCACACAGGGGGGTGGAGAAGTACGTTTGAATGCCCCAGTTAAAGAATTTTTACTCAATTCAGACAACAGTGTCAGTGGGTTCTTGATCCGGGGATTGAATGGAGCGCCCGATCAAGTTCTGACAGCGGATGCTTATGTATCAGCTATGCCGGTAGACCCTTTGAAGCTGATGATCCCCAAACCTTGGGGTGAAATGGAATTTTTCAAACAGCTGGATGGGCTAGAGGGGGTACCGGTAATTAACCTGCAGATGTGGTTTGACCGCAAACTGACGGATATTGACCATCTGTTATTTTCTCGCTCACCCCTGCTTAGTGTCTATGCTGATATGAGCAATACCTGCAAGGAGTACGCCAATCCCGACCGCTCAATGTTGGAATTGGTCTTAGCGCCTGCTAAAAATTGGATTGGCAAATCCGATCTCGAAATTGTGAATGCCACCCTAGCAGAACTGGAGAAACTGTTCCCCAAGCATTTTGGTAGTGATAACTCAGCTCAACTGCTAAAATACCACGTGGTTAAGACTCCCCGTTCGGTATATAAAGCAACCCCAGGACGCCAGAACCACCGTCCTTCCCAAGAAACACCCATTGCCAATTTCTTCCTAAGCGGGGATTACACTATGCAACGTTACCTAGCAAGTATGGAAGGAGCCGTACTTTCTGGTAAGCTGACATCGCAGGCAATAAATAACAACAGCACTAGGCTTTCAAAAACCAGCGCTCAACCACTAGCCGGCAATCAGAAAGCAGAGATTGACACCCCGTTAGTCTCTTCACCCATGCCAAGGGCCAGTACTGAGGGCTGAAGGATGAAAGTTGAAAGCTTCCAATCTCCAACGTTGCTAAGAATGCTCCAACTGCCCAAATCTCAGCCCATGAGAAACCTGGCCTCCCGGTCAAAATCCTACGAATTATGCCGCCAGATTACGGCGAAGTACTCTAAGACGTTTTATCTTGGCACCCTACTAATGCCAGAAGCCAAACGTAGAGCCATCTGGGCAATATACGTCTGGTGCAGACGAACTGATGAACTAGTCGATGGTCCCCAGGCGGCTTTAACCACTCCTGAAACCCTAGATCAGTGGGAAGAACATCTGCAATCTATTTTTGCGGGACATCCCATCGATGACTATGATGTGGCTTTGGTCGATACCCTAGAACGCTTTCCCATAGATATTCAACCCTTTAAGGATATGATTGCCGGTCAGCAGATGGATCTCTACCGTAGTCGCTATGAAACCTTTGATGAACTGAATCTTTACTGTTATCGGGTGGCGGGTACGGTGGGGTTAATGTCTAGTGCTGTACTCGGGGTTGACAACTCCACTAGTAAAGCACCCTGGGATCAGCAAATAGATTCCTATAATCCAGTGGGAGAAGCGATCGCATTAGGTATTGCAAATCAGCTAACTAACATCCTCCGAGATATTGGAGAGGATGCTAGACGAGGTCGTATTTACATACCCTTAGAAGATATGGAACGGTTTAATTACACTGAGGATGATTTGTTCAAAGGTGTGGTTGATGACCGTTGGCAGGAACTGATGCGTTTCCAAATTCAACGGGCAAGGGATTACTATACCAAAGCAGAAAGAGGTATTAGAGCCCTAAGCCGTGATGCCCGTTGGCCGGTTTGGTCTGCGTTGATGCTCTATCAGAAAATTCTCAATGTGATTGAATACAACCATTACGATGTATTTAGCCAAAGAGCCTATGTCCCCAAACTCCGTAAGATGTTATCCTTACCGATAGCCTGGCTGAGGGCACAAGTTCTATAGCATGCGCCATGGCAAATCCTTAATGGAAAATCCATCAAAAAATCCCCATCCTATAATATCGATGGGTTTTTTTTTCCATTGACCAAGGGCGACAAAAGGCTGGGATACAAAGGCAAAATACTATCGATTCTATCTAATTGTGCTACAGATAGTTGGGATTGGAAAAGGAGAAGGGGCAAGGGGGAAAGGACTCAGGGGGTGACAACAAGGCATTAAACTAGACAGGGTATGGGGTGTGGGGTGTGGGGGGTGGGTAAAATAGAAGCGAT